>NZ_JBFUHJ010000362.1:0-5784 GCF_056402455.1 Paenibacillus sp. P4_A7
CAGTTGCTCAACATAGAAATCAGTAAGCCATGGAGGTAAGGTAATGATTGGATTACCACAAGGTGAGGTTTTTTTAGTTGAATGGACAAATGAGTGGGAAAAGGAATTTTTATTGGAGAAAGATAAGATACAAAAGGTCATTGGTCGCGACATTTTAGCAGTTCACCATATTGGAAGTACCGCAGTTAAACATTTAAGTGCAAAAACAATTATCGATATTGCTATTGAAATTGAAGAGTTTATGAATGGTGAAAAGTGTGTTGAGCCTTTAGAAATTCTTGGTTACTCTTATAAAGGGACGAATGTTTTACCGGATAGACACTACTTTAGTAAGGGGGAGCCAAGAACCCATCAAATTCATATGTATCTAAGAGGGAATAAATATTTACTTGAAACGGGCACCGACAGCATAATGCGGTAGTTACTTAATGTATAGTACCTATATTCTATATAATAAAGTGATAATTATTTCACTACTTCAAAGTTAAATAAAACTTGTCTAGAATAGAGGAGTAAGCTAAGTAAGCAATTCTATAACATATAGACATCACATTTATGAGGAGATGAATAAAGATGGAATTCCGTAAACTTGGAAAAAGCGGTTTAAAGGTTAGTGAGATTAGTCTAGGCAGCTGGTTGACATATGGTGGATATGTAGAACGTGAAAATGCATTGAAAGCAATTCAAACGGCATATGGGCTAGGTATTAATTTTTTTGATACTGCGAATGTGTACGAGAGAGGGGCGGCTGAAAAATTACTCGGCGAAACGCTCCAGGCTTTCCCGCGTGAATCATACGTGCTCGCCACCAAGGTGTTCGGCCAGATGGGCGATGGACCTAATGATCGAGGATTATCTCGGAAGCATATTATAGAACAATGCCATGCAAGCTTGAAGCGACTCGGAACTGATTATGTTGATCTGTATTACTGCCATCGTCATGACCCGGAAACGCCGATGGAAGAGACACTTCGAGCGTTAGATGATTTGGTCCGCCATGGGAAAGTGCTATACATCGGTGTAAGTGAATGGACAGCAGCGCAAATGGCGGAAGCTCAAGCGATTGCAGATCGCTACTTGCTCGATCGTATCATAGTTAATCAACCTATCTATAATATGTTTAATCGCTATATTGAGAAGGAAGTCATACCTTATGGTGAGCGAAATGGCATTGGACAAGTCGTGTTCTCGCCGCTTGCACAGGGTCTATTAACGGGCAAATACAGCTCAGTCACTGATTTTCCGGCGGACAGCCGCGCCGCGAAGCTGGATAGAATGCGGAAAGGTGTTACCGAAGATAAAATTAACAAAGTGGTTGAATTGAGCCAAGTAGCATCAGAGCTTGAACTTTCAGTAGGTCAGCTTGCACTTGCTTGGATTCTGAGACAGCCCAATGTATCGAGTGCTTTGGTTGGCGCGAGTCGCCTTGAACAAGTGGAGGAAAACGCGAAGGCATCAGGTGTTGTGATAAGTGCTGAAGTTGTAGAACGTATTGAACAGATTTTGGCATAAAATTTAATCCATGATCTTGAGTAGTGTATCGCATATTTAGTTGCGAATTATCAAGACAAGCTATGTAGTATAAAACAGTATATGCCGGATTATTCCGCGTACAAAACAATGAAGCTGTTCAAGGTTAACACCTCGAGCGGCTTCATTATTTTTATGAAAACGGCATACCTCATTCAAAGCTTGAAAGCTGCTGTTGAACATTCGCTAGTCAGTCACGGCTTTGGATGACGAGTAGTAATCCTTCACTTAATTGAATGGTACCTGTCTGGTCAATCAGAACATTACTAATTCCAAGTGACTGGCCTATGGTTAACTCAGCTTCATGCAGCGGGTATTGAAAACCAGTAAGAGTGATTCCTTTTACACACATGGTAAGTGGGAGCAAGGAGACATTGGCATACCCTTTTTTGTCAATCGTTAATTGGTTCGTAGCCATATAAATTTTATTATGGTTATCAATAATCATTGCAGGAACGTTTTCTTTAGCTGCGAGTGCGAGCAAATGGACGTTGGCCAGAGAATGATCGAACCTTGTACCGAGCGCACCGAGCAGCACTAGTTCTCTTGGTTTTAAATCCAGTGCGAGGCGCACTGCCATTTCGGTATCCGTATAATTTTTGTCGACAGGGTCACAATCAATCGTTTGTCCACTTTTATTACGAATATCTATAAGCTCTGCTTCAGTCACGGAATCAAAGTCACCGATGGCTATATCTGGTCGGAATCCTTGCGAGATAAGGAACC
This sequence comes from Paenibacillus sp. P4_A7, assembly GCF_056402455.1. NCBI lineage: Bacteria > Bacillati > Bacillota > Bacilli > Caryophanales > Paenibacillaceae > Paenibacillus > Paenibacillus sp. P4_A7. The sequence goes on from NZ_JBFUHJ010000362.1 coordinate 2,257, forward strand.
GCGCGCCGCTGTCTGCACCTATCAGCATATCGCCTAGCTGAATATGTTCAATGGCCCAAGCGTCCAATTGTCCTCCCGTGCATATTACTATTCGAGGCTGCATCTATAATCTTCCTTTCTTATGTTACGAAAACTGAGGTTAACGAAAACAAGTATAAAGCTTTTTGTTCAGTAAAAACTAGTATAATCCATTGATCCTCTGAAATCATTCGCAGTATTCGCGAAAATTGACGTTGCGAACTCGAATTCTCCCAGCTAAAATAAGGAAGGAAGTACCAACGGGTCGATTGGTGCATGGGGCGGGAAGCGGTGAATTTCAGGGGTGGATATCTTCGGTATATTTAGTATTATTGGTACAATAGCTTTCGCGGTCAGCGGTGCTATAGTAGCAATGGAGGAAGAATACGATATATTAGGCGTTTTCGTACTAGGCTTAGTGACAGCGTTTGGTGGAGGCGTAGTGCGCAATATGTTGATTGGCATGCCAATTACAACACTTTGGAGCCACGGCTATTTGTTGAAAATAGCGATTATCGCAATGACTGTTGCGTTCCTGCTGCCACTCAATTGGATTCAACGCTGGCGGCGAAGTGAAGCTTTTTTTGATGCTATCGGATTATCCGCCTTTGCTATTCAAGGTGCGCTTTATGCAACAGAAATGAAACACCCGCTTAGTGCAGTACTCGTTGCTGCTATGCTGACAGGTATTGGCGGAGGTATTATTAGAGACGTACTTGCTGGGCGTAAGCCGCTCGTTTTAAAGGATGAAATTTACGCCGTATGGGCGATGCTTGGTGGAGTAGTAATTGGACAAGGCTGGGCCAAGTCTGATCTTGAATTATTAATTCTATTTGTCATTATTATTACGTTTAGAATGTTGTCGGTATATTTCAAATGGAAGTTGCCGCGCCGTTCACTCAAGCTTAATGCTGAAAGTACTGAAATACAGCAGAAAGAAGGATTTTGATGAAAGTACGTATTTTGTTCGTTTGTCTAGGAAACATCTGTCGTTCTCCCATGGCGGAGGCGGTCATGCGACATCAAGTGGAGAAAGCTGGCTTATCTAAACTGATCGACGTGGATTCAGCAGGCACAGGGGATTGGCATTTGGGTCATCCGCCGCATGAAGGTACTCGCAAGCAATTGGAACAGCACCAAATATCACATGAAGGAATGAAGTCGCGTCTCGTTATAAATAAGGATTTTGAAACCTTTGATTATATCGTTTGTATGGATTCCAATAATTTGCGTGATGTGAGAATGCTTATGGAAGCCGCTAAAGACGAATTAATCGATGTTGATGGCTCAAGAAAACAGCTATTCACATTTATGGAGCTTCTTCCAGATAAAGAGATTGTTGACGTTCCAGACCCATATTATGACGGGAATTTTTCGTTTGTTTATGAGTTAGTAGATGCTGGATGCAAGCAATTGCTAAATCGAGTAAGAAACGATATGAATATATAAGGATATAAAAAAAGAACTGTCTCAGGTCAAAAGCCTGTTAGGACAGTTCTTTCTCTTTCTACTTGCATACCTATTTAGTTATTCAATCTCAATGAAATAGGAGAGAGCCTGTGCAAGCTCTTTTTGCCAGAAGCCCCATTGGTGCTTTCCATCTTTCTCTTCATAAAAAATGGTTGCTTGCTTCAGCTCCAGCAATGCCTTCGCATTACGATTCAAGGATACGAAATCATACACACCCGTATCAGTTTCATACGCGTCCTCCTGTAACCCGACGATCATATAGATCGTTAACCAGCTTAAGTCTTCTGAATTCGCTATTATTCCTTGTGAGCTTGCATAGTAGGCACCGGACAATGACATTACTCTAGTGAACAATTGTGGATATTCAAGCGCCAAGTGAAGCGAAACAGAGCCACCGAGTGAATCACCTGCAAGCAATCTCTGTTCTGCGTCCCTTCTCGCTGAATAACGCTCTTCTATAAAAGGAAGAAGCTCTTCAGCAAAAAAGCGTAAGTAATCTTGGTGTCGATTTCCGTCAGGCGTATACTCTGCAGTCCGATATGTTTTATCCACATCGACACCTACAATGATAAATGGCTCCAACCCTTCATCTAAAATTAACCTTGTAGCAGTTGTCGCGATTCGACCAAAGTTGAAAAAATCCTCACCGTCTTGGCAATATACAACAGGGTAGCTAAGCAATTCATTATAGCCCGGTGGCAAAAATACGCGCAAATTACGCGATTGTTCCGGAAGGTAACGACTAGGAACCGTTTCTTTGTTAATTGTTCTTTTTAAATATTTGTTATCTGTCATTTCTATATCTCCCTTTAAAATGGTTTATTGAATGGAATGGAGCGGTTGTGGGTAAACAATAGAAAGGTGTACAGGGCATAAAGTGGATTTCTGACTTGTTGTATTATGCTGTTATACTGAAAATTTAAGTCTGTAGCATATACAATTTCTTAAAGAATGACGAGAATCAGCGAAAAAACAACGGTTTTTTTGCTTTTTCGCTTTGAACTTTTGCTAAACAGGGGTATAATAATTCTATAACAGAGGTAAACGTTTTTCAAATATTTCAATTGAGGTGAACGTTCAAAATGAGCAAATTGCCATACGAAGTTCAAACGGAACCGGTAACGCCGCTATCCGTGTTGTCACTCGAGGGTGAAGTTGTTAATCCGGATTTGATGCCGACATTGACAGATGAACAATTAAAAGAAGTTATGTATCGCATGGTATTTACACGTACTTGGGATGAGCGTGCAGTTAATCTTGGACGTCAAGGGAGACTTGGATTTTACGCGCCAGTTTCTGGTCAAGAAGCATCGATGGTTGGTAGTGAGTATGCTCTAAACAAAGACGATTTTATTTGTCCAGGTTACCGTGATATGCCACAGATCGTTTGGCATGGTCTACCTCTATACCAAGCATTCTTATATTCGCGTGGTCACCAGCATGGGGGACAAATCCCGCAAGACGTGCATGTGTTGATGCCGCAAATCATTATAGGCGCTCAAGTTTTGCACGCTACTGGCGTTGCAATGGCATTTAAGAAAAAGAACGAGAAACGTGTTGCGATCACTTATACAGGTGATGGCGGTTCTTCTGAAGGCGATTTCTATGAAGGTATGAACTTTGCTGGTGCTTACAAATTGCCAGTTATATATGCTGTTCAAAACAATGGCTATGCGATTACTACACCTTTCGCTAAGCAAACAGCTGCATTATCGATTGCGCATAAAGCGGTTGCTGCCGGTATCCGCGGAATTCAAGTAGACGGAATGGACGTACTTGCTGTTATTAAGGCAGTTCAAGAAGCTGCTGAACGCGGCCGTAATGGCGAAGGCGCAACATTGATCGAAATTTTAACATACCGTTTCCGTCCACATTCCATGGCGGATGACACAACAAAATATCGTACAAAAGAAGAAGAAGCAGAATGGGCATTGAAAGATCCACTTGTACGTTATGGTAAGTTTTTGGAGAAAAAAGGTCTTTGGTCGGATGAAGATACGAACCGTGTGAAAGAAGAAGCGAAAGCTACTGTCAATGAGC
>NZ_JBFUHJ010000363.1:0-5784 GCF_056402455.1 Paenibacillus sp. P4_A7
CACCAAGATAGGGGTTCGTAAAATTAACAAGGTTCAAGTTCTTTTGAATTTCCTGATTTAAAGCATATTTCTGAAATCACCAAGATAGGGGTTCGTAAAATTAACAAGGTTCAAGTTCTTTTGAATTTCCTGATTTAAAGCATATTTCTGAAATCCGTTTTGCGTCGATAAAAGATTATAAAAGCTCTGACCTATACTTCCCTCCATAGAAAGCTGAAGAGAAGCATATTCCATATTTTTCAACGTGCCCTCCAACCCAGACTGAACACTGTTAAGGGTGTTGATTATGCCACTTTCAATTTTATTGCTATTGATCTCTTGAATGGCTACATAACTGATCCCTCCTGTCAGTACAAGCGGAATTACAACAATAAGCATTAATACCGACATAAGCTTATTCCGAAGAGACGATGGGTGCTTATTCCCTATTAGGTCTCTTTTCATATATCATTTGCTCCATTTTTCACTTTTTTACGATATTCAGTTGGATTTAAACCGAAATGGCTGCGAAACATTTTACTGAAATATTTCTCATCCTTAAAACCGCTCTGCAACGCGATTTGATAAATAGGCTCATTGCTTTGCTCTAACAGCAAAGCCGTCTTCCTCATTTTTTGAATCTTCATATGATCTCCATAGGCTATTCCTAAAATATCTTTAAAGCATTGGCTGAAATAGCTATTGCTCATCAGAAGCTTCGTAGCTAGTTCATCCCTACCGAGACTAAAATCAACGTCTTCTTCAATTAAGATTAAAGCTCTGGCGATTGTAGTAATAATTGTGGGGGAGTATGGGATTTGTTTCATTCGTAATTGGACATACTCACGAAGCAAATAAAGCTTCTGCAGCCACTGGTGCCAAGTAGCCCCAGCATTATTTCTAATCATAGGGTTATTCTCGTCCCCAACTATTGTTACCCAAGGCAGTAAGCAAACGTGGAGCATACCTGCTAATTCATCGCGATCAATTCGGCTGCTGCTAACCATTGTTGCGATTGAATCAAATTTCGTTGAATCGGTCATCCATTTTTGCGAGTGCAACGCTTCCCTGATTTCTTCAACTCTCTTGGCTTCCTCTTCTCGATCATTTTTTGCGAATGCAGACAGCTCATAATAATATTGATCCGGTTTATACTCGTAAAATAAATAAGAAGGAATTTCACGTCTAAGATGCTCATAAAGTGTAGTCTGGCTGCTGAGCGGACTGTTCATAATTGAAATGATTGCCCAGTCTTCTCTTGGCAGCTGTTCATTCAGCATACTTAGAGTGAGTCCTGATTCGATTGAAACAAACCACGAATGATCAGAAATTTCTACAATACTAACATCTATATCCTTTATTTTATTTATAATTTGCTCATGGTTTCGTTTATTCGCAAAATGAACTAATACGTACCCGCTCCGCAAGTTCGAGAGAGGGGCGCGGACCTTTTTCTCATAAGTTACTCTTTCTAAGATCCGTATAAAAATATCATCGACTTTATCTTGTTCAAATTGTGTTTTAATAATGTAATCGATTGCTCCTAAGCGAAGTGCTTCCTGTACATAATCAAAATCTTGATGACAGGTTAATACAACAATCCACACATCTGGATATAGTAATCGTACATTCCTCATCAGCTCAAAACCGTCCATAACCGGCATCGTAAGATCAACAAAAAGAAAATCGATGGCATTTTCTTTCATAAACTCTAATGCCGCTTTCCCGTTATTCGCTTCACCGATGACCTGCATTTCGAATTTACTCCAAGGTAATAAAGCGATCAGTCCTTTTCTAATCAACTTCTCATCGTCAACAATCAATACGTTAAACATAACCGCCCTCCTCTTTCTTTTGCATACATACATTGATAATATCAGTTGGTGGAAAAGAAAGAAATCGTTCTTGCATATGCAAGAACGATTTTCAAAAGACCTATGGATAAACATTTGGATTAAGGGGACTTGCAGCAATCTCTCCCCGTTTAACTCCTGGAAAGAAGTTTGCTAAGTCACCTCCTCCTCTATTCGCTTCAGTAATAGTCAGCCCATCCGCAAAATAGATAATGGTCATCACCTCACGCATGCGTTCCGTTGGATTCCCCGGTGCGCAATGAAGGGTCCATCCCGCATGAAAAGTAGCATCTCCTGCTGCCATTGCACCATAATTTACCAGCTCTAAATCTTTATTCTCAACGTATTCCTTGAAGGAGCGGTGCGATTCATCCGAAATCCCTTGATCCAAGATAAAGCCATTGCCATGAGTAGCGGAACCAAAGGTCATAGAACCGACTTCCTCCGAAATGGGAACAAGCGGCATCCATAGCGTTATTGTTTTGTCGGTGTCCAGTGGCCAACCGTTTTGGTCCTGATGCCATGGCGTATGTCCGCCTCCAGGCTCTTTAAATAAGGCTTGATCATGATAAATCCGTACTGACGGGACCCCCATCAGCTCGGCAGCCACTTTTGCAAAACGGCGTGCCATTACAAACTTTGCAGCGGACTCACTCATTCTCCATAAGTTTTCGATTTGAATGAAGGCTTTACCATATGTATCCCGTTCATGCAGCTGTTTTGTATGGTAGTTATGTTCTTTTACAATCTCACTGATGACCTCGCGATATATGGATACTTCTTCATGATTCGCTAATGCTCTCACAATGGTATGTCCATCGCGCTGGTAGTCCAGAATTTGCTCCTCGGGAAGATGATACGTCTCGTTCAAATTAGGAAGGTTGTTTATTATGCTCATTTTGAATCCTCTCCTTATCCATCATTCATTCCTACATTACTTAGATCATTGTAAGAGATTTTGACGGTTTGGTCTTTGTGTGTAATGATCGATTTAGTTGTATAAAATGACTGAATATAAAGGTTTCATCTTTTCGTAGTTATTAAATCAGTGATAATCCCGCAGCAAATTGAACGTCCGGTTTTTCAACGGAAGAGCAAGCTTTTCCTTTTTCATCGAAGCCTGATAGGCCGCCATTACGATTTCCGTTGTTTTAGCACCATTATCCGAATCAATATCACTTTGACGGTTCTCTTCAAATGCAGAAATGAGATCCTTCAACGCCGCATGCATGCCATTAATCTTCGAAGTACCCTCCACATAATGTCGATACAACTCCACAGGCCGTTGTTTATGTTGGACAACAAAGTTGACTCCACCGTCTTCGAAGGAAACGGAGCCTTCAGTGCCAATGATGCGCAGACCCGCCGATTGGAGATGATTTCCTAGATGAATCGTGCTGACCACTCCACTTTTGAACCCGAACTGAAGCAGCATATGCTCTTCAACCGGATGACCGTAACGGATGCTGCCTTGATGCGGCGCTGACGAGACAACCCACTCGACTGCTTCATCGTGCATAAAGAAGCGGTGCATATCGACCCAGTGTGTTCCCCAGGACATCAAGTCCCAGCCCGAGCCTACCCAGCCTTCCAACCGTTCCAATTCACCGAGAACCCCGTCATCCAGCATGCCTCGAGTGGTTAGGTAGGGCCATTCAAACCTGCGCTGGTGATTGATAAACAATCGGGCGCCCCGCTCTCTGCATACCCGGACCATTTCATCTATTTCGTCAACACCGACGGCCATCGGCTTCTCGCACCAGATCATTTTGACGCCGGCCTGGGCAGCATAAAGCACCATTTCCTTATGCATTGTCGGCCAAGTACAAATGCTAACAATGTCCAGATTCTCGCGGTCAATCATCTCTTTGTAATCTAAATAAGTGTTGGGAACCTGAAAGTGATTTGCGTAAGCTTGTACATTCTCGTCCGAAATATCTGCGGCTGCGTAAATTTTAACGCTGCTGTGATGCTGATATGCATCCCCATGTGAGTATGCGATGGAAAAACCCTGCATATTTACATCAATACCGGCGGAAGGTCTTCCGCATCCAATAATTCCTGCTCGAAATGTGTTCATTCCTCATTACCTCCAATTGTCCATTTGCATGCGTTTCTAAAAAGTTGAATGTATGGCAGTTGTGTTACAGCACGCTCGTCATGCCCGATCAAAATCACTGTCACTCGGGAGTTTCCCGACTTTCGATACCATACCATAGGATGATTTCCGTCTTTCTCGGATGTTCGTGCAATGACATGGTTACCTTTGGCAAATTCCAGATCATAGTACATTTCATCAATAACTTCGAAGGAATCGGGCAAATTGTCCAGCAGCGGATGTTCCGCTGTCTTGATAATCATGAATTTGGAGTCCGCCGAGGAGTGGTTCGAATGTCCCCATTTCCAGATTCCTCCTACTAGGTTGAAATATTCTGGCCAGTCATCCCAATTCGCGATAGCGCTGTGCATGACCACAACGCCTCTACCAAGCTCAAGATGATGAAGCAGGGCTTGCTGTGCTTCCCAACTGATCGTATGACTCGATCCCGTCCATAAGCAGCTGTTCAGTACAAGGAGTTCGCACTCCGCAAAGTGTGGTGTGAGAAAGTCCTGCACCTCTTCCGTCACGTATACTTCATAACCGTCTTCCTTTAAGTAGTTCACCAGGTAGGCTGTCGTTTCGACAACCATCATCCCTCCACCGATTACAAAAGCTTTCATTTTTATCGCCTCCTATTAGGCTCCTAAAGATTTGAGGTACTCGTTGCTTCTCAATATTGCATCGTTTCAATGGATGGTTACATTTGTATCATCGCAAAAAAAGTTTTTTTAATATATAGAAAAAGAGAACATCTTTTTGACCATTTGCACCTTCTTTTACTGTATAATAATCGGACCAAGCTTAAGGGGGATATATCAATATGGAAATAACCATTTCCATTCCTGACATTTCAAGCACATTGCAAATACGCGGATTTCATGTAAAAGTAGTCGGACCCGGATGGTTTTATCATAACCATTATCATCCTTCATTTGAGCTGCTTCATTGTTGGGATGGCCATGTAACGGAGTGGCTGGACGGGCAACCGATCCCGTTATCGGCAGGAGATTGGCTGCTGATTCCTCCGGGAATAAAGCATAAAACGTTAAATCAAGCAGATTCCAATTTTACCTACTTATCCCTCCTGTTTGATATTGACGATCCTGATTTTCGCCGTGAGTTGAAGTCACTTGCCAATGTTTTGGTCACAAGCGGAGCTGCCTCCGAGACCCAACTCCCTGCTCATCTACAAGTACTGGACTCAATCATTCACAGCTATCAATTAAATTCATTAGACAATGGTACTATTCATTATCTATCGATAAGCGAGAGGCTTGGACTGCAAGCTTGTGTCCTGCTCATAGTCAAGGACATAGTTTCCATACTGAAGCAAAATGCCGAACATTTAAATGGCGAGAAAACAACGAACACTTACGAGCTAGCTTTGGCGCAGCGTATCGAACAATTGCTCATGGCATCACTTTGCAGCTCCGATGTTTCCGTTCAGCAAATAGCGAGGCAAATGGGAATGAGCCGAAATCAATGCACAAGATTGTTCTCTAAAATATTCGGGATGTCTCCAAGACAATATATCACTTCGCAAAGGCTGCTGCAGGCCAAAGAGAAACTCATTCAAACCGATCAAAGCATCGAATCTATTGCTTACGATCTAGGTTTTTCTTCTCAAAGTCATTTCAGCAGACAATTTAAAAGGTGGACCGGAGTTTCCCCAATAACGTATAGGCCAAAGCATAGAATCCAGCATAAGATCGAATCGAGTAAGCAAGAAAAGCCTTAGGGTACCATTTGTTATTGATGAATATGATTCGACGTACGTGGGTTATCGGAGCAATATTAGGAACAGTTTGGTGTTGGTTATCCCAGAAGTTATGAATGTAACCAATATGGATC
>NZ_JBFUHJ010000364.1:0-5776 GCF_056402455.1 Paenibacillus sp. P4_A7
GCAACGGTGGAGCTAAACCGATTAACCGATCGATTTCAAACAGATTTTCATAAGGGTAGCTCATCATAAGCGATATGCCCTCTCCACGAAGTACCGGTGTACTAGGATTTGAAGCATCTACACCGCTTGTCGTAGATAATTCAAAAATGATGTCCTCTGGCTTCATCCCAAAGCGGGACATCCGCTGCCTCGACAGCTCGACCATTGCACCACTTATATAACCATAGCTTCCACTGGCACCGACTTCGAGTAAGTAATCGACCTCCTGCTGCAATACAGCCTGTCTGACAATGAGCACATGCTTATAAATAGGAGAGAACATCATCCAACATAACAGACCTGAGAATAATACAAATAATAATATCTGTTTCATGGACTCATTCCTCGAATGTGGTCGCTAACTGCTCCGCCAGCCCGTTGTGTTTGCTCGTTCATCCCATCATCGCCCTTTGCGACCATCTGATAAAGGATCAGAACCGTAATAAGAAGCAGCATTGAGATAAGAATTCCCCTCACAGCCAGTACCCCCATGACTCCTAATATTATTCTACCTATTAGATTTTTGATTTCATTACGGAATCAATACATTAATTTTTGTATTCGCTGCATTTCCTTGTGTTTCAATTTGGCTTCTTGTGCCTGTCGTGTCCTTCGCAATGATGGAATTAAAGAGTACAACCACTACAACCAACAACATAACCGTCATCAAAATATTACGCATCCTGTCACCTCCTCTCAATTTACAAGTTTATTGACCCAACGATTCAAATAGTTTCTGACCTTCTCGGACCCATGGATAGATAAACACTTGAAAAGTGTAAAGAATCGGAATACCCGCTATCGTAAACAAAACGTAAGAGGTAGATTCCTTACGACTTTCCTTAGCGAGCTCAAGTTTCTCCTTATAATCTCCAATCCTTGCACGCAGCAGTTCATAATATTGCTCACTTTCATGCAACCTAAGGGCATCGATCGTCTCTACAAAGCTAAGAGCTTCGTCTGTACCAATTCGTAGCTTGAACCTCTGCAGTGCATCACCTGCGTCGTGATACCACTCTGCAAGAAGACGCTCCAAGTCTCCTCGCATTGCCCGTGTAAAAGGAACGCAACGCATCAGCTTCGCATGAATATGTAGTGACGAATCCGATAAATACATCAACTGACTGCTAACAGCAAAAATTTCCTTCGTCATTCTAAGTGAGCGTCCTTTCCTGATCGAGCGCAGCCACATTAGGTCGATATATAAAAATAACAAAAAGATGAATTCTACCAATGCGACCATTGTTATCGGGACGTGAGGACTGATCCTCTTATTGAACAGAACCGTTAGTATCGTCACACCTATACCTGCAGCGAAAGCCAGTCTCCTGACCAAAACATACCAAGCAGCGTCAACCGTTACTCCGCAGCCAGCAAGCAGTAGCTCACGCTCAACGAAAGAGGGCTTTTGTCTTGAAATTCGCAGCCTCCGCAGCCAATCATCCGGTACAAGCCGAGTCCGCCAGCTGAGCATAGCAAGATGCTTCCACCTTGCTGGTCGCCTTGGCAATATTTGCAGAACGGCGAATATGGCGATGGCCCCAAATACATATTGCCCAGCTACCACAGCGTACGCTATGAACATTTCCGTCCATTGATGCAAATGCTGACCTCCCTTACATTTTTTTGCGTGACAGCCATAGTCCCATTAGAAATGAAACAAAAATAAGAAACAATGCATTCAACAGCATATCTCTTCCTTGAGGATCAACCATGTAATAGTGATAGGCATTTTCCCTGTTATACCTAAGGTTAATGCCTATAAACAATGCAAGAAATAACAATGGTGAGAAGTTAGCTACTCTAATCTCGAGCAGTCGATTTCTTTCCTGCTCATTTGCTCTTCTCGCTTTCCTCATATCCGAGATAAGCTCCTTCAAGCTATCCGTTATAGGCGCTCCTTCCACAAGTGCGACACGCAATATATTCACAAAATAATCAGCCCAGACATGCCCCAATGAGGAGGCGAGCAGACGCAGGCTCGCTTCATCATCGCCTCGTACGGACAGGTTCCGATACAATTGTTCCAACACCGATTGCATCGGACCTAACAGTCTCCGTTCCTCAACCGTGCGCTGCAGTGCAATTCGAACCTGTCTCTCTCCAGTAACGAGGTAGCATTGATAGAACAGCTCTACTGCTGGCAAGAAATCCATTTGCGTCTGCATCCGGCGCTGAACAAGTAACGATCTTAATAATGTATAGGGCAAGGAGCCTAGCAGTCCACCGAAGAGAAGAGTCCCTTTTATACTTTGAAAAAACAATCCGCCAGATGCGATACCAGCCAGTAGAAGCAGTAAGGAAAGACATACAAGTGTGCCTGGCTTAGCTTTTATTTGAAGTGTCTCTAACAAATCAGATAAATGACGAACGAGCTTTTCATGACGATTAAAACGCTTTGCAAGCCGGTAACGCCAGCCCGTCCTTGCTGCGTAAGTCAATCTACCTCTCATCTGCTGATCCTTCGACCATGCAATAAATAGATTGTACAAAGCAATAAACATCAAACCAGCGAGCAATATTGCGGCGGCTGCGGTTGAAAGATTATTCATAAGCATTACCGATATTCGGCATTCGGGCTATTGCCTTATTTGACGGCTTCGATGGATAGAGCCAATCACCCATATGYTCGTCAAACTTCACCCAATCCCTGACGAGTGCCTGCCCGCCATCCCAGTAAAGCTCTCCAATTCGGCTCACAACCCTTCGTCCATTTAAGTTGCGCATTTCAATACCAACCTCAGTCACATATTGGGTAATCCTCTTTGTTAATCGCTCAGCATTCATTCCTCTGCCATCTAACATACACATATCTGTAATCGCTTCGGGTACATCCTCAAGCCTATTGGCATGTACGGTAGTCATACTGCCGGAATGTCCGCGTGTGCAGGCTCGCACATAAATATTAGCGTCTAGATCTCGAATTTCGGCATGAATGATTCGCTCTGGCGATTGTCTAAGTGCGAGCTTAAAGGCTTGATCGGAGCGATGATAGACATCTTCTTCGTCCGTTTCGTACTCGATAATATTTTTATTCGGAAAATCACGTCCAAGCATCATTTCAAATCTGCCCTCGATAGTAATAATTCTCTCTTCATCCGGAAGCTCGGCGATAATCGCTTTCATTAAATTTGTTTTACCTGAATTAGTAGGGCCAATAATGACGAGATTGAATTTCGCGTTCAGCACCGCCTTCATCAACCGTTTCAGCTGATCATTCATCGTCCTATATTCAGGCTTGCACAAAGTTTCTAAACTAAAACTGCGTACCGTATAAAACCGTATCGTCAACGTAGGTAAGGCCGTAAAACCAAAGCCAGTCATCGTAACACGAGACCCATCTTGAAGCATGACTTCTGCCCATCGTTTTCGAGGATTAATGCGGTCATTATTATAAAGGACTAAATTTTGCTGAATTCTTTCTACATCTTTTAAGCTTTCAAATTTATAATCCGAAGGCGACGCAACGCCCTCCTTCACTATGAAGATTGTCGTTCCGACTACTTGAATTTCCTCCAAGCCTTCCTTATTGGCGAGTACTAGCTCCAATACATTAAGTCCGATTACTTCGGCAAATAATGCTTCAGCCAGCGTCTGATAGGGATGCTGCTTGCTTACAAGTCCATGGATGCGCAAACGAATCAAGTGATCCGTAATCACCGCAAGTACCTGCTCCCTCTCTTGCTTAAAGCCTAGTACAGCACGATTTAATGTCTCGTTATATTGCCTTCGTTCTACTTCAGTCAGACCACGCGGTGCGCTCAAATAGGTTCTGATTTCTTCTGCCAGCCTGCTAAACTGCTCGCCATCAGCTAATTCTCCATATGAAGACTCTCCCTCTTCATCAAGTAAAAGGCGTTCCGACTGCATCTGTGCGGCAAAATCAGTAGGTGAAAACCGACTATTCACAGGATTCACGATATTGTACCGTTCCGATGAGTAAGCAGCTTACGGTACCAAGGCTGAATCGGAATTGGCTTGGCCATGCTACGTACACCATGTCGCCGCATCAAAACCTGTGCTGGCTCACGCATCGCTTTCTTACCCTCGATATCTGCGGTAAGCCAATCCGCATACGTTCCACTATCTAACTGACTAAATACAGGGTGACTATGTTGAAATTTCCCAAGTGCTGCTGTTCCCAGTTCTTTGCATATATGCTTCATATGATAACCACCACTCCTCCATGGACCATTTATAAGAATACAATCGTATTGATTCGCAGTAACCTCGAATAGAGGAGATACTTGTCCAATCCAACGCTTACCATCCTCTTGAAAATGAGACAGTGCTGAAGTAGTCACAAGAATACGTGAGCTCGCTCTCCTGATGGAGCAAATCGTTGCCGCATTATCCCAATAGGCACCCACATCAAGAACAACAAATGCAAAGGTTTGCTCTGCGACTGTAATGAGATGATCCATTTCGTCCGGTGTGAAAAACTCCGCCTGATCACGAAGCATATTGCCAAACAACACCTGTAAATTCGATAGCTGCGGTACCGAATAAGCGGTACTGCGCAGCTTTTCTGGCATCAGCGTCTGTGAGCGTAGTTCTGGTCGCAGCTTATCCAACGTAACGATTGGCTCGTCTACACCTATATAACGATGAATTTTCGCACTTTTCAGATTCAGACATAAGTATCCGATTGATTTCCCGCTCGCTTCAGCCATTCGATACGCAGTGGCAAAAGCTGCTGCGGTTGTGCCTATATTAGGGGTCGTACCGATAAAAGCAGCAATGGGTGAAGCAGTTTTATTCATGACCCACCGTCCTCCTCGTCACTCGATAAATCAAGTGACTCTGGGCTGTAAGCCACAACTAGCTTTAAACTGCCGTTCTTGCACAACCTGTCAATTTGCAGCCACTGTTCCTCAGACAGATTTAGATTCAAGTAATCGATCATGCCGTTTGCCTCACGTCTGGAAGCATACATCTGCTCCTTATTTCCGTCAGCCAGAGAAAGCAAGTTCGGATTGTCTGCATTGTCAATTTCGACGTTTCCCGAAGATTTCACCGATGCTACACGAACCGCTTCATCAAAAAGTCGCTCCGAGGGAGCTGAGTCTCCTGATGCATACAGCAGAACCTTATCTCCTGCTCTTATTCCGTTCGAAATGCTGCGAATGTACTCCTTTGGAATTTGAAAGGTTGATTCAGATCGCTTTGGCTGTAAATAATAACGCTCCACCTTCCAATCCAGCAAAGGCTCCCCCTTGCCAATAGGTATAACCGTTTCCTTCCCTACAGCATTGACTGTATCAATAAACATTTCAGGTACATATACAGTATGCGGCACCCTCATAAACTCCAAATCATTCTGTGTTAATCTCTCTCCTGCTGCGATAAATCGCTTAGGCACGAGTACGGCGATCGTATCTTGTTGCTCAATTTGCAATCGTTGCAGCTGATACATACCATACACAAGGCAAGCAGACATTAATGCAGCTAGTATGCTTATGAAAATGTTTCTTCTTCTGTTCATTTTCCTCTCCTCTCAGAGCAAAAAAAAGAACGCACAACAGTAGCCTCCTATGGCTATACTGCGTGCGTTCTTCGCATAATAATGCTCTTTTATGTAGTTACAACGACCAATTGAGTACATAATAGCAAATTACTTGTAATTTTGTCTATCTTTATTTTCTAAGTTGTATAAATATTCAGTTTATCAAGCGTAAACGGCTGTCGCCGTCTTCTTCGGCAAAAGCATTCGTTTCGCGGAGATATATAAGCACAT
>NZ_JBFUHJ010000365.1:0-5747 GCF_056402455.1 Paenibacillus sp. P4_A7
CAGTATACCATTAGGTCCAAAATCAACCTCGGTTCCAACTGGCTGAAATTGTGCTCTTCTAGCATGCTCACCTAGCATAACAGCAGCTTGTCCCACTATTTCCTTCAGCTTCCGGGCTATATATTGAAATCTACTACTGCTGAGAAGAATTTGTGATTGAAGCTTAGGAGCCAGATCATCAACCGTCTGCGCAGCGGCTGCCTTCAACTCTGCTGCAGGCATCGATCCCCATCGCTGGCCGAGCCCGCTTGCAAGACGGCTCAAAGCCGCATGGAACAGCTGCCCCACATCAGGGGCATCAAGACGATAGAGCTTTCGCTCTCGCAGCTTCAAGCCGTGAATAGCAAAATGCTGGAAAGGACATGAAACGAATCTTTCCATTCGCGACACACTGACCTGCAATCGATCACCGTAAAGCTTTCTTGCTGTATCCTTATAGAGATAATTTTCTTGATTCACATAGTTTAATGAGCCTGTTAGCAGCTGCAGCTTATGCTGCCATTCTGGCCTTACCACGTACCAATTGTACATATCCCACCAAAAAGGCGCTATTACAGAACCTTGCCGCCATTTACGCATGGCCGCGATCAAATAAGACAGCGTTCGCTGAGGATGAGCTACGAACATTCTCTGTTCTGCTAGGGTCAAACTCTCGAGCGGTTCAGCAGCTTCACTATGAATAGGAATTCCAGGAAACAGCTGACGCACATGACGTATGATTTCTGAAGGCAATAAGCTCTTGCCTTCCTCATCGGCCTGTGCCCAGCTAAGCCACAAATGTTTACTAGGCGTCGTTAATGCGTTATAAATCATAAATCTCTCATCGAGCAATCGTCTTCTAACACCTGGCGCCATCGCCATGCCATCCTCAGCCAAACGTTCTCGCTCAGGCTCGGTTAATATCCCGTCTTCTTTAACACGCATCGGCATAACGCCATCATTCGCACCTAAGACGTAACAAATTTGCACATGGCCAGATCTTGTTCGATCCATGCTTCCAATCAGCACTTGATCGAGTGCCGGAGGAACGGATGCCAGCTTTAAGCTGTCCAGCCCCGCTTCCACCATACCTGCAAACAATTCTGGCGTTACCGTTTGCTGACCAGCAAGCTCTACGAGCTGATCAAGTAGCGTCATGACACTATCCCAAAGCTGCCGATGACTACGAGCCCGCTGTGCTTTGCCAACATTAATGTCATGCATGCTCCAGCGTTCTAATCGATCTGCTGCATTTGATTGATCGAGTAAACGATACAGTGCTTCACACATGCCTTGAATATTGTCTGCTTTCTTCAGCGCTTCTCCAAAACGACGCAAAGGAGGTACGACAGCTTCTCTTGCCGCCATCACAATATCGAATTCGCGCTGTGCTTTATCGCTTATTTTCGTTTCGATATCAGTATCATCATCAAGTGACACCGGGACTAGTGGATACCACCGTTTACGGTCCAACCATTTCCAGCCGTCAATTCCCGCGGCTAAAGCATAATTTTCTAGTAGATCGAACCATTCGCGCAGTAAGCTGCCGTCCATAGGAAATAACATTTCCGTTTTGACGCAGCGAAACACCGCATCATACCGCCAACCGAACAAGACCGTCTCCATAGCGGACCGGATAAATTCAACAAGTGGATGATTTACGGCCTTTTGCTTCTGATCCACGAAGAAGGGGATGCCATAATCAGCAAATACCAGAGCGATATAATCCGAGTAATCCTCAGCATTACGAACCATTACTGCAATATCTCGCCAGCGAACGCCATCTGTCTGAGCTCTACGTACAATGTCACGAGCAACGGCCTCTACCTCTGCTCGTCGATTCGCTGCAGCATGCAAAGACACCCCGCATTGCACATTTTCCGGATCCAACATCGACTTATTGGAAATAACCATTGGAATTCGTTCACTGTAGTGCTTCTCCAAATGAGCAAGCATCGGACTATTGTGGAATCGAATCGGCGACTTCTCACCAAGAATGGTTGGAGGGATTATCGTTACTTCATGCTTAGAAGCAAGCTCTATTAGCTTGTTATAAGTGTCCGCAGTAGGATGAAACAAATCAAGCTCATGCGGCTGTTCCCCTTGCTCATACGTCCGATTTAATGTGAGGGTAACCGTTATTTGAGCTGAAGAAGCCATCAGAGCACCTAGCGCTTCATACTCTGTCGGAGTAAATCCGTAAAATCCATCTACCCAGAACTCAGCGCCTTGCATAGAGGCTGCCCCTGAGAATCCGTTTTGCAAATAACGCAAATAATCCTCGGCGTCTATATATAAGCCCGCGAGCTCTTGTTCCATTTGGGAATAAATAAGCTGCAAATCATGCATCTTACGCTTTAGCAAAGTCGAATGGCCGGCACCCGCCTCTGCTGCATTCCGTTTATCCTGCAGCAGTTCAGCATCGATGCCATATCGCTTCCACTCTGTTAGCAGCTCGGCAAGGCGATCAATAAAGCCGGGCTGCTCCGCTCCACTTTGAAACAGCTCAAGCTGCTGACCAAGCCTATGTACGATTTTGTACAAAAGCATATGCTTACCCGTATCGCCTATCGGTACAAGCGCTGTTCCGCCTGTCTCTTGCATGACGCGAAAAGCTAGCCTGCGAAAGCTAAGCGCCTGTGCTCTAATCGTACCGTGTAAATCGCCGGTTTGAAGCAAAGCATACTCTGTTTGAAAGGTAGCTTGCTCTGGAACGAGCATAACAAGCGGCGGTCCATCCGGAGCTGCTTGCAACTGCTGCCTCATTTCGTTTAAGCATAAGGCTGTTTTACCGGTTCCCGAGCGGCCGATGACAAATCGAAGCGACATGTGCAACCCTCCCGTCTATGCTATCTATAACCTTGTCTATTATTTGCTTCTTACTTCGAAGATCGCAAATTTCAAATAATGCCCTTCATTCACGCCTAGCAATTGCGGATGATCCTTGCCTGCGGCACGCCATTCGATTAATCGAAGCTGCTTACCGGCATCTGTTGCCGCTTCCTGGATCGCTTCAAGAAACAATTCTGGGCGCATGTGATAAGAGCAGCTCGCTGTAACCAAATAACCACCCTCATTGACTAGCTTCAGGCCTTGTAAATTAATATCTTTATAGCCGCGGCTTGCACCGGGCACAGCGCTTTTTGTTTTGGCAAAAGCCGGCGGATCGAGAATAACGACATCCCATGTTCTGCCTACCGCGCCTTCTTGCTTCTTAGAGGTGTCAACGCCGCCAAGTCCGCGCTGCTTCCGTTCATCATTACCCTTCACTTGCGCACGCAAGTACTCAAATGCATCTGCTACTACAAATTCTACCCGATCTGTGAACCCATTCCGCTCCACATTCCGTTTTGCCGTTTCTATCGCATGCTCCGACACATCCAAGCAGGTTACCTTCTTCGCGCCGTACTTGCAGGCATGAAGCGTAAAGCTGCCCGTATGCGCAAAGCACTCAAGCACCGATGCACCGTCCCAGTAAGGGAATGTAACGATTTTTCCATTTGAATTGACTGGTACAAGATCTTTAGAGGCTGCCTCCATCTGAACAACATCGCTAGCTGAGTGTCCTTCTGCTTCGACTCTATCCATCAATTGAATTCCGCTGCGACCRCCCCAACCGGTCATTAACGGCGCGATCGAAGCACGATTTTCACGTTGATCGAAGAAATAACCGGTTTTCTGCCCTTGTGCAATATCCACCTCAAGCTTTATACCGTTCTCCTCAATATCGATAATAGACGGACAGTCACCGTATAAAACACCTGTGCGCTGCTCTAGGCCTTCCAACGAACGCACACTAACATCACTTCGTTCATAGATGCCGCGAGGCTTAAATACGTCAATCAACGCTTCTAGCAAAGCTTCACGTCTAATATTCATACCAAGTGTCAGCAATTGAAGCACTAACACATCATTGAAACGGTCTACGACGAGCCCCGGCATGAAATCCGCTTCCCCATATACCAATCGACAATCGTTGTCTTTAACGAACCGCTGACGGTGTTCTTGGCATTGCTGCAGTCTTGAACGGAAAAATTCAACGTCCATCACTTCTATCGGCTTATACGATACAATGCGAACCGTAATTTGTGATTTAGGATTCCAATAACCAGTTGCCAAATAACGCCCTTGGTGCGTAACCACATCAACCAAATCACCTGGCTTTGCTTCTCCGTCCAATCGGTCGATTTCACTAGCAAATACCCACGGATGTCCTTGTTCTATACGTTTCTTACGTGCTTTTATTAACCATATTTTTGAATTGCTCATGTCGTGTTTCATCCCCTCAAGGTAACTGCTTGCCTAGCTTGTCATGCTTGTCTTCCGATTAGCATATGTATATAAACGAAACGAATTTTTTCCTTTCAAGAAGGAGAGCATCTAATGATTCATTCTATACTTGTCCCAATGCTGCTTGGTTTCACTGTCTTCATGTGCGGTATGAAGCTGATGGAGCTCGCTTTATATCGACTTGGTGGTCCTTATCTGACTCGTATCTTACAACGTTCAACTGCAACTCCGCTGCACGGGATGGCCATTGGCACAGTAACAACCGCATTTCTTCAAAGCAGTACCGCTGTTACCGTAATCACCATCGGAATGGTAAATGCCGGTTTGCTTACTTTCCCTCGCACACTTGGCATCATACTTGGCACCAATATCGGTACTTGTATAACTACAGAGCTTATTGGTCTCAACTTGAACAAGCTATCTATGCCATTGCTGCAAGTGTCATTCGCATTATGGCTAGTCACTGTTCTGCTTGTAGAAATGAAACTGATCCCTGCACTAGATAGCGCTAACTGGTTAGAAACCCTTCGTTCTGCTGCAGTCGCTTTGTTCGGCTTTGGTCTGCTGCTGACTGGTATGACGATGATGCAAGGTGTTGGTCCCGCTGTTCAAGAAAGCAGCATGTTCGGTTGGTTTCTGATGAAGGCCGGTGAAAGTCTATGGTGGGGGCTTGCCGCAGGCGCTATTCTTACCGCAGCGGTTCACAGCAGTGCAGCCGTAATAGTTATTATTATGGGCTTCGTGTCCATTGGAGCCATGCCCATTGAACTAGGTATCGCAGTCGTTTTGGGTTCAAATATCGGAACATGCGCAACAGCCTTGCTCGCTTCGATAGGAGGCTCAAAGGCTGGGCGGCTTGTTGCGATTTCACACATTGTCTTAAACGTAGGGGGCGCACTATTGTTTATGCCTTTTACGGGAGAGCTTGCTGCCTTATCCAACTTGATTTCATCCTCTCCAGCCGGACAAATCGCACATGCTCAAACGATATTCAATGTATTAAGCTCCCTATTCGCACTTCCGTTTTGCTACTTAAAAGCATTTCGCAAGCTTGACCCAGCAACTAATCTCTAATGAGCTTGCAGGCCAAGCAATTGAAAAGCACCGGCAACGATACGATGATTATTTTCATAGCCAGACTGCTTCTGACGCTTCCAAGCCTCTTGGGGCTCAAACCAATCTACGCCGCGTATCTCCTCTACCTGTGCTTGTAAGGAGCCACCAACTGCTTCAACTAAATAATAATGAACCTCTTTATTGATTATCCCAAGTGTATCATGCTTGTATTGGTATTTAATTTGATCAATTGGAGCGATAATGACCCCTTCCAAACCGGTTTCTTCGACAATTTCCCTCAAAGCGGTCTGTTCAACGGTTTCTCCTTGTTCCATTTTCCCTTTCGGTAGTGAAACCTTACCGTAACGGTCCTGGATGAGTTGAATTTGTAGTTCCCCTTGCTCGGTCCGACGGTACACAAC
>NZ_JBFUHJ010000366.1:0-5732 GCF_056402455.1 Paenibacillus sp. P4_A7
GAGCACTGTTAGTCGGTGTAAATGTCCGCTGAACTTACCCTTTGATTGAGCCAACCAACAAACCTTTAATAAAATATTTTTGTAGGAAAGGATATACACAAGCAATTGGCAAAACGGTAATGACTGTAATGGCCATCTTAAAGGTTTGTGGTGTAATGGCACTCATTTGCTTTTGCCCCTGATCTCTTAATTGCTCTAGCGAATTGATTTGATTCAACGTGTTATACAGCACATATTGCAAGGGGTACAAATTAGGAGACATCGTGTTATAGATTTGTGTATCAATAAAAGCATTCCACTGATTGACACATTCAAACAACACAACGGCGGCAAACACAGGTGTACAAATCGGGAATATCACTTGAAAAAATAGCCTAAAATCGTTCGCCCCGTCGACTACGGCAGCTTCCTCCAACTCCTTAGGCAATCCTTCAATATACGTTTTGATTAACACCATGCTGAAAACGGAGACAGCACCTGGAAGAATATAGATCAAGAAGGTTCCCTTCAACTGGAGATAACCCATCAACAGATACATCGGGATGATCCCGCTGGAAATGTAAAGCGTAAACACGAAATATTTGCGAAAAAATTTCACACCGCCCAAATCACTGCGCGTGAGCACATAAGCACCCATGGAGGTGAAAAACAACATTACTGCAGGACCAATCAATGCACGTGCGATCGATACGATGGCCCCTTTCAAAACCGCAGAATCCCCGAGTGCTTTCACGTAAGAATCAAACGTAAATCCTGTTGGAAACAGAACAAGTCCGCCCTTCAGCATATTCGGACTGCTCAGGGAATAGCTAATGATATAAATGAATGGAAATACCATGAGCAACAAAATGAACAACATAAACAAAAAATTGCCGATATCGAATAGGGTGCCGCTTATCGTTCGTTCCTTCATCTTGTTCTCCTATCTAGAATATGGCTTTCCCCGTTGTTTTTTTGGCGATGGTGTTGACTGACATGATAATAATGAGACTTATAATGGTCTTCATAATGCCAACCGCTGTCGCATAGGGATAATTAAGCAATTGCAGTCCATATCTATAAATGTATATATCGAGAACCTCCATCTTCTCCCAGTTCGTTGTATTGGTGAACAGGTAAAACTGTTMGAAGTTGGAATTAAGTATCCACCCACTGTTCAAAATTAGTAGTACAATTAGGGTCGGGATAAGGTTCGGTATAGTAATATGCCACATTCTCTGAAATCGGTTAGCTCCGTCTATTTGGGCGGCCTCATAGAATTCAGATGGAATCGAGGCAATAGCTGAAATAAAAATGACGCTGTTGTATCCCAAAAATTTCCATACTCCTATTAGGATAATAAAAGCCCACGAGTACATAGGATCCCCAAGCACATTAATGCCTTCGTCGATCCATCCCCACTGCACTAAAGTTTCATTTATCGCACCTGAAGAGGTAGCAAACAACGCACTTGAAAGGGAGTAGATAATGATCCAAGATATGAAAAAGGGAAAAAAAGTAACGGTCTGAATCAGTTTACCGAAGAATCGCTGTCGGATTTCATTTAATAGAAGAGCGAACAGGAAAGCCGTTCCTAAGTTGGCAATGAGAGCTCCTATATTAATGGAAAGTGTATTTCGTAATAGGTACATATAGTCATTTGTTTCCGTGAAGAACGCTTTGAATTGCTGCAATCCAACCCATTCCGAATTGAACAAAGGAAAACCGGGCTGATAATGAACAAAGGCAATCATCCAGCCAAAGAGAGGAACATACGAGAAAGTAAATACTATCAAGACAGCCGGTATTAGCATGGCATACAAATATCGTTGTCTAACGATTTTTGTGATCATAATTTATCCTTTCCGCAACTCGGAAGAGATGAAGAGAAGCAATGAAGATTGAACCAATTGTCGATCCAAATATCCATTACTCTCATCATCCTCAAGCCCTTAACTCACCTTATTTTAGTTGATTTAGCTGTGCTTGCTTTTCCTGATAGAGTCGGTTGTATTCATTGATTACAAGATCCGGATTCAGTTTTTGGTACTCGCTGACGATCGATTGATACAAGGTATCGAATTCTTCATCATTTTTTGGTTTGATGATCAAGTTAGTAGAATTTTTCACACGGAAATCGACCATCTTCTGATGCAATGTACCAAGATCAGATGTAGAGTCTATGGAAACCGTTCCAGCAATACCGGTATTGGCCACTTCTCCGGTCTCTAAATAATAATCCTTGGAGCTCTCCCAGCCCAATGCGTTATAGGCTTCTCTCATTTCTTTTGTCAGGCCTAATTCATCTTGAATGATTGGATCGAAGCCCATGGTGTAAGGAACTCCGTCCTGTCCGTTCGTCAATACATTACCCAAGAAGTTGAACAATCCGAATCCTACGCTTCTTTGTGCATCCATATCAGTCAACGTCTTCTTGTAGGCTTCAGTCGGTACACGTTTACCATCGACAATCGTATATTCTTCTCCTTCGAATCCGGACTGCAACAAGATCCGCCCTTCCTCAGTTGCTGCCCACGCCAGCAATTCCTTAATTCTCTCAGGTTGCTTAGCATTTTTAGTAATAGCGAAAATATCAAATGGGCGTGTATCCTCTACTCGAATTTGACGTTTCTCGTTCCGCTCCATCTGCGTCATACTACGAACTGGCATGTTGATATATTGCATCTCTGGATGTCCGGCGTCGATTAATCCTTGATTCGCAGTAGACAGTCCCCATACCACATACCAAGAAGACAACACCCTGCCACTATTGAGTTTCTCAACAAATTGATCATATTTATCTGTGAAGGAGTCTTTATCTAGTATTCCTTCTCGATAAAGCTTGTTGAAGAAGCCCAAGCTTTCTTTCACATATTCATTCGTCATCGTGTCTTCAAATTTTTTGTCTACCTGATTCCAAACGACTCCCATATTTCCGGCAGCCGCTGTATACCTTCCTCCCTTCTCATACATGATGGTGGAAATCCCTTGCATTCCCCAAGGCTCAGCGAAAGGTACAACCATACCAAGTGTCTTCTGACCGTTTGTAGTCGGATTATCCTTCAATGCCTGCTTTAGGAATTTAATGTAATCCTCAGTTGACAGTAAATTCGGCCAACCCTGCTGCTTAAGTGCGTCGGTCCGCACTCCGATATCGAGAACCTCTATATAATTTTTAAAATCAACTGGTACACCGCCCTCCCACTTGTATAGCTTTCCGTCTGGGGCAGTCAATTTCCATAATGGAATTTGTACGCTGAACATTTTGGCGAAGTCTGGTGATTTTTCCACAAAATCATCAAGAGGAAGCAGAGCGCTCGCACGCACATATTTATCAAACGTGGCATTATCCCGAATTGTGATGATTTCCGGATAATCTCCACCAGCCAACATCAGATTTAATTTATCTGTATAATTGCCTGGTGTTTGAACAAAATCAAATACGATATTAAATTTCTCTTTAATAGCTTTTCCGATTTTAGTTTCGTCGCTTCTTTTAATTTGATCATTATCTTGGGTAAGAATTTTAATCACATATTCTTCTTGCAGAGGCACTGCAGCCTCGGTCGTGCTGCTCGAAGTGCTCTTCGGGCTAGTACTTGGTTCAGTTGCCGATGGAGTAGAATTACCAGAACTACACGCCGCGGTCAACAAGACACAACCAATCAGAACCATTAACATAAGTTTTCTTTGAGATTCTTTCATTTCAAATATCCTCCCTTTGTTTTCAGCTGCTTTGTTAACGCTTACAGTTTATAGGATATATGATGTACAATCTCTTTCATATGTTTATACGTTAGTGCCGTTATGTCTATATTTTACCCGCTTCCTTACGATGTGCTTCCCGGTACTGTGATGC
The DNA here is from genome assembly GCF_056402455.1 of Paenibacillus sp. P4_A7. Lineage (NCBI taxonomy): Bacteria > Bacillati > Bacillota > Bacilli > Caryophanales > Paenibacillaceae > Paenibacillus > Paenibacillus sp. P4_A7. The sequence continues at coordinate 3,839 of NZ_JBFUHJ010000366.1, forward strand.
GGTTAGACCCATGCATTTTTTGAATGTTTTGGCAAAATGGAAGTAATCCAAATAACCAGAGCTTTCCGATATTTCTTGAATGGAAAAACTCGTTTCAATTAATAACCTACAAGCATTGGCTATTCTTTTCTTAGTCAAATACTGCAGGAAGGTTTCGGAGGATTCTTTTCGAAACAATTGACTAACATAACTCGGATTCAGAATCATCTTTTCGGATATCATTTGCAGAGATAGATCTTCTTTGAAATGCTCGTCTATATAAGCCACGATTTTGCCAAAGGTGGTTGGAGGAAGGATTTTGGGGCTTGGCGCGAAGGAACGATTGTAATGGTTCAATAGCAGAGATTTTAGATAAGCGATCATCTCGTTCACATAACTGAATCTATTCGATAGTTGCTGATAGGACAATAATTGCTCTTCTTCCAGCTTATAAACATGGAATATTACCATATTATACAGAGATACTGCGTTCCTTATCGTAAACGATCCCTCAGCAATCAAAGATTCGATTTTCTCGGTCAGTTCATTAACAAGACTCGAATTCCGAGTCTGATTCAACTTCCATAGAATCTCCTTGATCTCATCCAAATTACCGCTTGGAAAACGAGTACCCCAAATCCCCTTATTTCCAGTGATGAAGAAGCGATGTGCTGCGACACTGGCATCCCCGATCGAGTTAATGAGGTTCGTGGGATCATACACACAGTTACCAATTCCAATGCCTGAAACCCCTTCTGGGGACTCTTGGGAAAGCGACTCTGTTAGTATTGTAGTGTAGTCGCCTCGAATGATATAGGCTTTCAGACTTCTGCCTATCTGCAGAGAAATATATGGAACACCCGCTGGAATTTGCAGATTAGCGGTGCCCACAACAACGAAGGCCGCCGCACCGATTCTCTCATCCCAATCAAAGCCTAACTTGCTCATAGTTTCTAGCAGCATCTGGTTTGAAAATCCTTCGTTCTCCTGAAACATATTTAACAATTCCATTTGAAGAATGGCTCTATTCCTTAGCTGCTTCTTGCTAAATTGATCCAACACCTCCACAATTTCTACTTCATCAAATGGCTTTAGACAATAGGATAGCGCTCCGTATTGAATCGCCTTTCTAGCATACTCGAACTCCTTATACCCCGACGTCACAATAAAACTAATATCCCTGTTCAATTCATTGCTTTTCCTTATTAATTCCAATCCATCCATTCCTGGCATACGAATATCGGTAAACACTAGATCAGGCGAAAATTCCTTTATTTTCTCATATCCATCTATTCCATTGAATGCTTCAGCTATAATCTCATATCCGAGAGATTTCCAGTTGACGATCGACTTTAAACTTTTTACAATCCATTTCTCATCATCTATCAGCAGTACTTTAAGCATTAGCTTCTTCTCCCCTCTGCGGCAGCAATAGCTGAACCTCTGTACCCTTGTCCTCTTCACTGGCAATCCTTAATCCATAAGGAGTACCATAAGCAGTTCTTATGCGGTTGTGAACGTTTACAATCCCGAGATGTTCATTATCGTTATTATTGATTCGCTCAAGAAAGTCTTCACCCGCAGCCAGTTCCGCCTGGATGGACTCCAATTTTTCACTTGTCATTCCAAGCCCATCATCCTTGATCCGTATGACGATATCACCTTCTAGTGTCATCTGTCCTCCGAGCCACAAATTCCCCTTTACCATTCTGTTCTCGAGTCCGTGAGTGATTGCGTTTTCCAAAATTGGCTGAAGAATCATCTTAATAACTCTATATCTTAATAACTCCTCTGGAAACTCAATATGAATCTCAAACCGGTCGTCGAACCTGAAATGCTGCAGCTTTAAATAAGACTTTGCGATATCCAGCTCTTCACCGAGTTTACTTTAATACTATATCGAAGCATCTTGCCC
>NZ_JBFUHJ010000367.1:0-5697 GCF_056402455.1 Paenibacillus sp. P4_A7
GTGAATCGGTCTCGTATCTATCAGTATAGTCTATTTATTCCCTTTTAAAACCAATGGACTGTACTTTCAATCTGGACATAGCCAGATAAAAAATACAGTCCTTTGTCATCATAAGTTTATTACATATAAATGCGGTTATCCGCTTATGTCCCTAACTTCCAAGTAGCGTTCAAGCTTTCGTTTTACACGCTGTAAAGCATTGTCGATAGATTTCACATGTCTATCCAAATCAACAGCTATTTCTTGGTATGATCTTCCGTCTAAATAAAGCATAAGCACCTTACGTTCAAGGTCGCTTAATATTTCGGCCATCTTATCTTCCAGGCCCATGAACTCTTCTTGATTGATAATAAGCTCTTCTGGATCAGAAACTCGCGTTCCACAAATGACATCCAGTAGCGTACGATCTGAGTCTTCATCGTAGATCGGCTTATCGAGCGATACGTAGGAATTAAGCGGAATATGCTTCTGACGCGTGGCTGTTTTGATGGCGGTAATAATCTGCCGAGTTATACACAATTCTGCAAAGGCTTTGAAGCTAGCAAGCTTGTCCCCTTTGAAATCACGAATTGCCTTATATAGGCCGATCATTCCTTCCTGTACGATATCTTCTCGATCCGCACCGATAAGAAAATATGAGCGCGCTTTAGCTCTCACAAAATTCTTATATTTATTAATCAAATATTCCAGCGCTATACTATCGCCATTGTGTACCGCTTCAACGATTTCCTCGTCCGTACTGCTGTCATACTCGAGCGTACTCCATTCTTTGAGGTCGATACTCACGAACTATCCCTCCGGCCTGCAAGGCGTACACCGCTAGATTCACACTCATGCAAGCGTAAACTGCTGATACCTTCTATGAGATTACAGCAATGTTTCGCCTCGAAAGTTAAGTTAGTATATTACACTGTAACTTATACGTCCTTTACTACAAATCTAGAGTCAGTATACATTATGTAACCTTAAATCGTCAACCGATCAGGCTCTCGAACGCTATCAAAAATCCGTAAAAATTGTTATTTTGTGGGTCATCGTTCGATGTGTTTCGTACTTTTCTGATAACTCAGCATGAAATGACATCATTTATTTCTCTCCGCGACGAAGTTTCTCCAATTGATTAAGTACATCTCGGCTTATAATTCCATCAACCGTGTTACGTTTTCCTGGCCTATCATCACGGAGTGTTTGCTCAATTTCTTTGCGATTTTGACCGATATCAATGAGCAGCTCCCTAGCCGATATCCGAAGTGCCCCTTTGCCAAAAGCGACATGCTGCTCGACTAAATCAGAGGTTGCTACATATATGTTGCGGCGTCTGACATATAGTTCTGAACAAAGACGTTCAATACATTCGTCAGCCGTTTCCTTCTCTTTGGTATATACAATCATTAGCTTGTGATGTCGATAAGTTGCACCAAGCCCTGGAACTTGGTGCGCATCAAATATCACATACACCTGCATCCCTGTGAAGCCCTGATAATCAGCCATCATGTCTAATAGCTTATCACGTGCCTCTTCCAAACCATGTTCCTTTAACCTCTCGAGCACCGGCCATGCACCAATTATGTTATACCCATCCACTAACAAAATATCGTCGCGCCGGTTCATGCCCTAAACGCTCCGGCGCTGGCGTACCACTTCATACATAAGTACTCCGGCTGCAACGGAAGCATTTAGTGAGTTCAATTGTCCTAACATAGGGAGCTTAACAAGGAAATCACATTTCTCTTTAATTAGCCTCCCCATCCCTTTGTTTTCATTGCCTATAACGACAACAAGCGGCATATCAAATTTCATTTTATAAACATCCTGTGTAGCGCTAACGTCCGCTCCTGCAACCCATACGCCCGCTTCCTTCAGCTTCTCGATCGTTTGCGCCAGGTTCGTTACTCTTGCTACAGGAACATGCTCCGCTGCCCCCGCTGACGTTTTCAATACTGTAGCTGTCAATCCCGCGGAACGTCTCTTTGGAATAATGACACCGTGAACTCCTGTACATTCTGCGGTTCTTAGTATTGAACCCAAATTATGCGGATCCTCAATCTCGTCAAGAAGGAGCAAAAACGGCGTTTCACCCTTCTTGCTTGCTATTTCAAGAATTTCCTCAACTTCTACGTAAGCAAATGCTGCTGCTTGAGCTACCACGCCTTGATGCGTAACTCCAGGGACCAAGCTGTCCAGCTTTCTCTTATCGACAAACTGTACGACGATGCCCGATTTTTTTGCTTCAGCAACAATAGGCTGCGTTAACGTTTTCTGCGCGCCATCTGCTATCCATATTTTGTTAATTTCACGTCCAGAGCGTAATGCCTCAAGCACAGGGTGCTTTCCGGCAATCATTTCATCTTGATTCATTTCTTGATTCAGTTCCTCAGTCATTAGTTATCCTCCTAAAATATTTGCGTCTGCAACAGCCATGTCAAACAACTCACCTAATCTTGCAGTGCGTCCTTCATAATATAAATATCCAACGAGACTCTCCAGCGCTGTAGCTAGCCGGTATTCCGAGGCATCTGCATTTTTGGGCGGTGCGCCCGATTTCGCATTCCGCCCTCGGCGGACAATGTCCGCTTCTTCCTCAGTCAAATGCGGAGTCCAGCGATCCAGTATTCGCTTTTGCCCTTTAGCTGAAACAAACTTAGTCGCTTCACGATGCAGGTGATGAGACTTTTGATTCGGCAACGATATCAAATATTGACGTACCATCATTTCGAACACCGCATCACCAATATAGGCTAAAATGACTGGGCTCATCAGCTGCGGTTTTTTTGATGGCAAATGAAATAACAAGGAATTAGAATCTATAGGCCCGCTCATTTGCGACGCCAACGAATGCCTTGAGGCGTATCCTCAAGCACAATATTCTTTTCAATTAGCAAATCACGGATCTCATCGGCTCTCGCCCAATTTTTGGACTGACGGGCTTCTGTCCGATCTACAATAAGCTGCTCGATATCGGCATCCAGCAGTTCAGCATCCGCTTGCTGCTGGGGCAGCAGACCAAGCACTTCGTCCATCCGCGTTAGCAATTGATGAAGTGCCTGCAGCGCTTCAACTGTGCCATCAGGTCGGTTCATATACTGGTTCGCTTCCGTTACCAATTCAAAAATCGCGGTGATTGCATCCGGCGTATTGAAGTCGTCGCTCATTTTTGCGTGGAACTGTTCAAAAATCGCTTTAAGCTTAGCATCCAGTTCCGTATCCCCAGAAGATGCAAGGGCACTGTTACGTCCCGACCCTACTACAGAATCAAGAGCTCCATCTGCCGCTTGCAGTCTATGTGTCAAGTTCGCCGCACAATTCGCGATACGCTCAATACTGTTCTCAGCTTGCACAATTGTATCTTCACTGAAGTTAAGCGGACTTCTGTAATGGGTTGCCAGCATAAAGTACCGAATCGCCTGTGGCTTTACCCGCTTCACCAGTTCATGAACGGTTATTCCGTTACCCAAAGACTTTGACATTTTCTCATTGTTAATATGGATATATCCGTTATGCATCCAGTAGTTAGCAAACGGCTTGCCCGTTAATGACTCTGACTGCGCAACTTCGCACTCATGATGAGGAAATTGTAAGTCATGGCCACCCGCATGGATATCAAGCGTATCACCAAGGTAAACACGAGCCATTGCTGAGCATTCAATATGCCAGCCTGGACGTCCCGCCCCCCATGGACTCTCCCATTTAATCTCTCCAGGCTTAGCGCCCTTCCACAATACAAAATCCTGTTGGTCTTGTTTACGATCGCCGATATCAACACGAATGCCAAATTGAAGCTCATCGATTTTCTGATGGGACAGCTTCCCGTAGTCTTCAAAAGCAGCTGTGCGGAAATATACATCGCCTTCACTTGTATAAGCATAGCCTTTGTCAACTAAGCCCTGAATAAACGCAATTATCTCTGGTATATGATCCATTACGCGTGGATTAACGTTGGCTTTCTTAACTCCAAGCGCATCAATGTCCTCGTAAAATGCTGTAATATACTTCTCGGCAACCTCCGGAACTGTAGAACCAAGCTGCTCCGCCTTACGAATAAGCTTGTCATCCACATCAGTAAAATTAACTACATACTGCACTTCATTCCCAACATCCTCTAAATAACGACGTACGACATCGAAAATAATAACAGGGCGAGCATTACCAATATGAATATAGTCGTAAACAGTTGGTCCGCATACGTACATCTTCACTTTGCCAGGCTCTTGTGACTCAAACAGTTCTTTTGACCGTGATAAGGTGTTATATATCGATACTGTCATATTTTTAACTCTCCTCCAGCTACAGGTTCCCGAAGCTGTTTCAGCTCGGATTTTAATTCATCAATTTCCTTCTGCATCGTACGAAACATTTCAATGACTGGATCTGGCAGCTGCGTATGGTCTAGCCGATCACCAACCCGCTCACCATTCCGCTTTACAATACGCCCAGGATTGCCAACTACCGTGCTATTAGTCGGCACTTCGCGTAAAACAACCGCATTCGAACCTATACTCGAAAAGTCGCCAACCTGGAATGAACCTAGCACCTTTGCTCCAGAGCCGATAACTACATTGTTTCCAATAGTCGGATGACGCTTCCCTTTCTCTTTACCTGTACCTCCGAGCGTAACTCCTTGGTAGATGACCACATCATCGCCAATTTCACAAGTTTCCCCTATTACGACACCCATTCCATGGTCGATAAACAGTCTATTACCGATACGTGCTCCCGGATGAATCTCAATGCCCGTCATAAAGCGGCTAACCTGTGAAATCATCCGCGCGATTGTATACCACCCACGGCGGTGAAAGGCATGAGCAATACGGTGTGCCCATATAGCGTGTACGCCTGAATAGGTAAAAACGACTTCGAATCGACTGCGTGCAGCCGGATCATTTTCAAAAACTGTTTGAACATCCGAATGAAAATGGCGAAACATATGCTTTTGCTCCTTTCAAGCGCCTGTCACCTGTCTATGGCAGTGCAGGTATAAAAAAAGAAAAGCCCCCGCAGCATATTAATATGCTGCAGAGGCGTATAATCGCGCGGTTCCACTCTGCTTGAACACCCTTACGACTGATCTACTGCTAGCTTGGAAGGATTGCCAAAAGCAATGACTTCACAAAGCGCAGCCGACATCAGTAAGAACTGTCCGTCTTAGTGTCTTTAACGCAGACAATACGTTGCTGCCTACCCCGCTCACACGAAATATACAAGCTCATAAGAGATACAGCAATTCGGCTGTACTTCTATGACCTTCTATTTCCCGCTTCAGCAGCTCGGAACAAAGCTCCCAGGTGCATATTTCCGTTCGTTGGACTAGACAACTTGCAGCCCCATTCTACCTTCTCCAATGCCGTTAATGATACGACGTCGATTCGAATGACGGTTGTCCTCTCTGCGAATCCTTAAGCAACGTACTTTTCCTGTTCATGGCCGTTCAATTCATTCATTTATTAGACATAGTATACCGAATACACGAAAATGTGACAAGGTTATTATCCAGCTTCCATGTATACAGGGCAATATATCGCTAATTTTTTAGCCGTTTATGCGTCCTTGAAGACGATCGATTACCTTTTGTTTACCAAGCAGCGCAATGGATTGATTCAAATCCGAACCATGTGTTTGTCCAGTCAAAGCAGCGCGTATAGGCATGAACAGCTGCTTCCCTTTGAAGCCCGTTTCCTTCTGGACCGACTTGATCATCTC
>NZ_JBFUHJ010000368.1:0-5691 GCF_056402455.1 Paenibacillus sp. P4_A7
CGTGCAGTAAATGCAGTAAATGGAAGTATATGGGGCGGCAATATTCCCCCTCTATTCCCGTGCGCCTTCATGTTGCCGAAGTCTAACACGGAGTTCCCCTTCTTGTCTTTCACCCCTTACCATCCGGGCGAAATCCTGCGAATAAGCGAGCATTCGTGAGAAAATCATATCGTACCAAGGGAGCTTAATCTACGAGCTTTCCAGTAACTTTGCAACTCGCAAATTACCTCTTTCCTTTGATAGTGATACAGCATCATTACCGCCTTCAACTTTGGCATAAATATCAGCGCCATGTTCCAATAATAAGCCGAGAGCGGACAAAAGCTGTGGATGCGGAAATAATTAAATCAGGATGGTTCTGTGCCGAAGCCGAACCCTCCTGAAAATGCTTAAGGCTGTGTAAAAACACGAGTCAGTAAAATTGTTGCAACATATTACGAACTGTAAAAGGTAAATTAAATTATGTTATTTCAATCCCCTTATTGCTCAATGGATTTAAAATTTCTTCATCACACATGCTGATATAGCAAACGCGTTTGAGGTTTTTCAAATGCTCAAATCCGCTTACCGATTGAACATCAAATTGGCCGTCTTCACCATCCCAATCTGGCTGGATTAAGTGATAAATTTCATTTCCGCCATCAAAACACAGTTCAATAACTTTATCCAAATCTTGAAGTTCCAATTTCAAATTTCTGAAAAATTTTAACATTTCTTCGATTGGGTCTGAAGCGCTATACCATTCAAACTTGTCATATTTCTCTTTTAGAATTTCTAACTCCGACTCAAAAGATGGAGATTGATTTAATAATGAATCAATCACAACCAACTTAAAGTTGAAGTCCTCAAATAAGCCTGTTGCGTCTTTATAAATATCCATTGAAAATCCTCCTCTGTTCAAAATATAAATTTTCTCATCGGTATTGGCTAAGGGGCGCCATGACCGGCCAGTTGTCACGCAGGCTTACGATGCGGAGAAGCTCTTCTTCCGCTGCCTGACGTTCTTCCGCCGTCATGCGGTCGAACAATTCGAGCGGCGGCCCCGACAAGAACTTGTCCGATTGAAAACAAAAACCCGCAAGTTATGCGGGTTTGAATCGGGCTATGTTCTTTTCGTCCGACATTTCATCGGACGAAAAGAACTTGACCCTTAAGTAAGGGCGCAGCAGCGCCCCGACTCCTGTTCACCATTTCGCCAGTACTGCCCCCAAATCTGCTATCACCAAATCTGTCCGGTATGGCGTCTTTTTCTTCTTCAGCTTCTCGTCTAAAATTGCGATGATCTCCATCAGATCCCGCTTAAACATCTCTTTCTGTGTCTCAAGCGGAAGTTCTCCCTCCTCCCGGGTAAAATGCCGAGTGATTTCCAGCTTGAGCTGTCCGCGGCGTTTGGCCAGCTTGCCGACCTGCAAACGGGGACGAATATAGTACTCTGCAGAGAAGTTCGGCGGAACGTCTTCCTCTGAATGAAAATATTCATAGCGCACACTCGGCTCACGATCGTCGTGATGACTAAACCAGCAGTATATACCGAGATAGCCAAAATCATCGCCGTATATTTCCTGCCGCATATCGCGGTCAAGCTGCTCTCTAAGCTCCTCCAAGCTGTCAACGAACGGTTGCGCAGAGCACTGGTAATTGCCCGAACTGACCAGGCGAATAGGATTTTTGGGCAATGGATTGCGTTGGGTAGCCAAAGCAGAGATCCCGTAGTTCGCCAAGTCATGACCGTCGTCAAGAACAAAGCTATCCCCGCGCTTGCCCCATCCTTTGGATGTCCCTTCAATCATCGTAAAGGTTCGGTTGCGCAGCCCGGAATAAAAAGAGCCGTTGATCCATTTCTCGGCAACTGCCTCCACAGGCTCGCGTTCCCCCCATCCGACAATGCGCAGCGCTTCGCAAACGCGAACCAGCTTGTTCCATTGTTCAATGTTCGCATAATGAAAGTAGCGGTCGTACTCGGTGAACAGCGCCTGACGCAGCGAATCCGGCGACGGCTCTTCCTGAATACGTGCTATCAATTGCTCTAGTGTTTCGAATTGGTACAGATCGTTCAGCATCAGGATTCTCCTTTATCTTCGTTGTACGAGAAATGATTACTCCTATTGTTAACAGCGGCTTCGCAAGAAACGTTGGTTGAAAATAGAGAGGCGAGTAATTGGCGCGTTATCGATTTGCCTCGCACATGCACTTACATTAGATCCCTCCATTACTTTGTTGGGAATACGAATACTAATCTTCTGGCATTTGCCAACCCGTTTCCTCATCCCAAATGGCATCCGTATCATCTAGATGCACATGCCAATCCCCATTAGAAATACTTCTTCTAATATCCGTCAAACAGGTCAACCAATAAAACAGCGCATGCAATGTATCTTCAAAATCATCTGAAAAGGGCAGCTTTGTTGAACCTGCAAAGATCACTGTTGGTTCATCCTGCTCATAGTCATAAACACAAAATGTTTCTCCAATATCCTTCATTTCAAAACCGACATTGTATTTATCAATGATGGCCGTTATCTCTTGCTCCTCACTGTTGGTAAGGTTATGGTTTCTCATACAAGTGTAATAAACAGAAATTCCCATGCTACATTTCTCCTTTTTTCTCAGTATACCAGAACTAATGTTCCCGTGTACGATTAATCGACGATGTTCACTTTTTATGATCCCGTACTATTCTACTTACATTTCATTGCTAATTAAAGTATCGTAATTCCTAAATTTCAGTCAAATCGTACCCTTCTTTACTCTTAATTCTCAGGATATACAACGGCTGCGCCGTCCTTCGCTTTCAGAGAAAACAAAGCCGTTTGTCTAGAAATATATAAAGATTGTGAAACTTTCTTATATTTTCAAAAAGAGGCACTCCATCTACATGATGAAATGCTTCTTCAACTTCTTTTTCCAGCGGAAAGCGCAGTTACTTCCCTCTTTGAATAACTTACAAAACCTTGTCTTCCTATAGTTTTAACAATGATCACTCAAGAACTTACGTTCTTATTATTATGCCATATTAATCCATTGTAAGTAAATATTCATTGCATTAAACTGCCAGTTAGCTTAATGAAGACTTAATTTTCATTCAACAGACGTCGCGATTCCTGTTTGTTCTTTTCTTATTAGTGAATGTTAGTAGACAATAATTTCAGTTGCCAAAAAGAGAGGGGTAACAGGGAAGAAATATTGAACTTCAACCTCTTGACCGACTTTCAAATCTTCGAGAGAAATAAGCTGTTTGAACTGATCAGTAGAATCATTCGCGATTTTAAAGACCCGGGTATCTTTCTTGTTTACGTATAAGGCAATTTGTTTAGCTTTATCATCTGGGGAATCGAAATAGATTACGTAGTCCATTTGCATTCCGGCTACGACACCTTTATCTATATCAAAAGTTTCATCGGCTATCTTGATATCGATGATCTTGGCTTTACGCCAGGTGAAAATGCGGTCATCCTCAAAAAATTCTAGATCAAATACAGAGTCGTGTAGAACCTTTGCCGGATTATAATCTATTGTTGCGTTTACTTGATTCTGTGAAGCATTCTCTATAGTAGAACTAGATTCTCCAGTAGATGTCGTGTTGTCATTCTTACTGCAGCTCATGGTAAGAAGAATAAAAACTGCCAATAGTAGAATTACGATCTTTTTCATAATGTTCTCCTTTCTTGTTAATATATATAAATCGACGTTTATTAAGGACTTTATGTTTCATCTTTCCTGAAACATAAAGTCTTTAATAAATTTCTATTTCGTTTCCAGCGGTGGTTGTTCCTCCACTCCCATTATAGGAGAGTCATCAGCAGCCGTGCCCCTGCCCTCACAAGGATAAATATATTTCGGCATGTGCCTTATTGTAACCGTTTCGGGTAACAGTTCAAGCTATCCGAAAGCCCCTTTTATTCACTCCAAAATAATGCTTTTCTGTGAATCTTCCATTGTGCTATACTGCCCGTTAGTTCAATAGAAAAGAGGAGCTACCACATAGGAAGCTCCTCCGATATCGTGTCCCGTTAGCCTAACGCCTTATTTTTCAGAACCAAGCATTCCTTTAATTTCATCAGCAAGCAATAAAACTTCCCCACCATTCGGACTCACTTTTTACAGACCTGACGTCCCACTTATCGCTATTTTGTAGACTTAGGAATTTCTTTCGTAACTCGGCACTTTTAATCATAATCTGATCATTAATTAAGCCTGCTTCTTTAAGTTTCATCAGATTAATATTATGTAAAAAAGTTATTGCTCCAATATCAAACTCTTCAAAAATTCTATATTCAATTTCAGACTCATCTGCAGTTAGCAAGTGTATGTAAAATCCTACAACGAATTATTTTACTTCAACTTCAACTATCCTGCCCGTCTATTTTAATAAACAATAGAGGAGCTGCCGGGAAGCATACTCCTCAACTATCCTTTAGCTTGATAATTTGTAGATCTGGGTTGAATAATCAAGAATAAGTTCTTTCATTACAAGTGAATCCACCCAACGCTGTGGTATACATTCTAAACCGTATAATGCACCAGCTAATTGACCGTATACGGCACCGGTTGTATCAGCATCGTTACCGAGGTTAACTGCTAACAGTACTCCTTCTTCGAAGTTTTTCCCATGATAAAATGCCCATAAAGCCGCCTCCAAGGATTTTACAACGTATCCGCTGCCATGAATCTCTGGAGGTTGCAGTCGTTTGTATGACCCCTTATAGACTTCATTAATATTAGCAACTAGTGGATCCTGTGCCCACAAGAAATCGAATGTCTCAGGATGTAACAACTCATCTTTATTCATTCCTTTGGCCGCAGCAGCAATCATAACACCGAACAGCCTACAAGCATCAATGCACTCCTTTGCTGAATGCGTAGTTCTAGAGCTGATACCAGACCATTTCGAAACTTCATAAAGATTATTAGAAAAAAATAACGGAACAGGAGCAAGTCGCATGATCGAACCATTACCTGCTAAGTAACGGTTTTCAGACCCACTAAATTGTTCACCCGTTCGTTCGAACCTTCGAAGAGCCTCAGCGGTAGCATTTCCAATGTCAAAACATTCTCCAGTTGAACTTAGATGTCCGGTACGATACCATTTCAAATACCGCTCCATCTGATCCATCGGATCAAACCCCATTTTAAATATCAGGCTTTCAGCTAAGCATAAGGCCATGGAGGTGTCGTCGGTCCAGCTACCTTTCGGTAGTTCGAATACACCTCCGCCAATCATTTCTGTGACTTCCGAAAATGTCCCGGGTTCCTTAAACTCGACGGTCGTACCGATGGCATCACCAATTGCCAATCCAATAAGGCTACCTTGAAAACGATTGGTCATAATGTACCCCCTAGAAAATGCTTAATAGACAGATTGTATCATAAACATTACCGAGTTATTCGCTCGTTAATTCAACGAAGTTCAAAAAGGAGCAGCTTCAAAAGCAAGCTCCTCAACTATAGTTCCCCGTTAGCATTCCTGTAGAGCGTTAAATATCCGCTTTGCAAAAAAACGAGCGCCTCGGTACGATGGAAGTACGCAACGGGTCATAGCCCTAAAAATTCCATCATCCAGGAGGACGCTCTATTATGAAGTTTAAATCGCAGGACAAACAAAATCAACTCATTGAAAAAATTACCGCTCAACATCTGGTCGTCGGGATCGACATCGCCCAACAAACGCATGTCGCTCGTGCTGTTAACTTT
>NZ_JBFUHJ010000369.1:0-5686 GCF_056402455.1 Paenibacillus sp. P4_A7
GCCTTCCTCTACCATTTTCATTTTCGTATTTAATCGAACGATCCCTTTCAAGAACGTCTCCGAAAACAAAAAAATAATAAAACTGAGAAAGACCATACAAAGCAAAACAATGATACCTGTTGCACTTAAAATATTACCTGTACTTGCTGTGCTTTGTCCTTTTGGAGCGAGGTAATGGAGTGTCCAGTCGGTTTGCGGGATTGCCTCATGGACAACCATATATTTGGAGCCATCGGCATTTATTTGGGTTGTTTCTGAGTTCGCTTGAAGGGCGTTAGAAATCGCTGCTTCTTGTCCCCTAAGCTCAGAGACAATTATTCTGTTCTGACTGTCCATTATTACGACACCATGGTCTGCAATTTCTCGGCTCAATACCTCACCCAGTATTTTATCGAAGTTGAACCTCACATAAAGCTGACCAATGACCTGATGAATATCCGGATCATAAATATTTCGTGTTGCAAATAACCTGCCTTTGTCATACCACCACCATGTTGTATAGCGATCATCGTTTTCTTTCATCGACCAGTACCAGCTGCTGTTTTCAATGCTTAAAGAAGGGGAGATGTAGTTGCCAAAGCTCTCTTTACGGTTTTCTGAATAAATCATTATTTCATTCATATCACCCACATGATAAAGTAAGTTGAACAGGATCGGCTCGATCTTTTCATTCATCGTCTTAGCGAGAAAATACGTATCCTGATTCGAATTACTCATCATATCAATAACATCCGGATGATAGACGATTGATTTCATCGGTGCCTCTTGCCGCTGCAGCCGGTAGCTGATTTCCATCGTCATTTGCTTTGCCGTATTCGTTGTACTTTGCAGGAGCAGATGCTCAGCTGAAGATTTCGAGCTTTGATACGCATATAAGCCGAGTGCTATTGTCGGAAGGATGATAACGGACAGATAGGAAAGAATTAATTTTTGTCTTAGACGGAAATTGTGAAAAATAGGCAGCAGCTTCAACGTCTATCGCCTCTTTCTCTATATTGAACGGGCGTCATATCAAAGTACTGTTTAAACATCAGGTTGAAGTAAGAAGGATTCGTATAGCCAACCTGAATGCCCACATCGATCACTTTGAGCGTAGTGTCTCTCATAAGCTCTTTCGCCCGCTCCATACGGTATCCCGTTATATATTTCCCCAGACTCTGGCCTACCACTTTCTTGAACAAAAAACTCAAATAACTAGAGGATAAATGAACCTTTCCAGCCAAATAGTCAAGCCCAATATCATCTCCGTATTCCATATGGATGAGTCGGATAACTTCCTCAATTACCTTGCGGTTATTTTCATCGCTTCGATCATCTAGCTTGACTAGCTTTTGGAAAATGCTGAGGCAAAGCTCCTTTAACTCAACAATCGTCTCGCTTTCTGCTATACGTTCGAGGTCAACCGTTAAGGTTTGGTTCTCCTTTTTCCCATATGTTTCATAAACAGTTTTTATAATACTTGTAAATACTAGCTTCACATAAAGTGAACTCATACTTTCAGATGCTCCCAGCCTTTCTATGAGGATTTCCAAGCATTGTTCCAGATCATCATTATTCCTCTGTTCAATCGACTTAAAGATGGGCTGCAGGATGTCATCCATTTCGTTGTCTTTCAAATTACTCGTTAAACAAGTACTACCTTTATCCCATACAAAGCTCCCGGTAAGTAATTGTTTCTCACGTTCCATACGCCTTAAATCATTCTCGCAAAATACAATGACCTCTTTCATTACGGCCAGAAATTCATCTACTTCAATTGGTTTTAAAATATAATTAATCGTACCTAGCTGAATGGCTCTCTTTGCATATTCAAATTCACCGTAAGCACTGTAAATGATAATTTTAAGATCCGGCAATATCACTTTGGCCTGCTTCGCTAGCTCGAGTCCATCCATAAACGGCATTCGGATATCCGTAAATAAAATATCTACATGGTTATTCTTGATATAAGCTAATCCGGTTTCCCCGTTATTTGCCTGTGCTAATACCAAGGGGAGGGAGTGCTTCTGGATCAGCCACTCGATAGCATCAATCTCGATTTGCTGGTCGTCCACGACTAGAATCTGATACAAATCTCATCCCTCCTCATACAACTTTTATTTATGAAAATCTTTCACATCACTATTCATGACATACGTGATTTAGATATTCGTTCCAGATTTAATAATTCCTTCATAAAATTAATGGGTTTATGGGAAAGGTTGAGTAATCTTCTTGGAAAAGGATAAAAAAAGAGAGAGCTGTGTTGCTCACTCCCTCCTCCTCATGTATGTGGTTGTGTTATTGCGACTCTAGTTGTCAAGCAGGCTGCTTTAACCCGCAAATTTGATGGACACTTGCGAGAGCATTTCTTGAGTCATTTTCTCCAAATTATATTGTACGCAAAATCCCCATTCCTCCTTGGCAGCAGTGCTGTCAATTGCATTTGGCCAGCTATCAGCAATCGCTTGTCTGACCGGATCCACCTGATAGGCGATTTTAAAGTGAGGGATATGCCGCCTTATTTCTGCTGCAATCATTTCTGGCTCGATACTCATTGCCGATACATTAAAAGCATTTCGATGCTTGAGTTTGGAAGCGTCTGCCTCCATTAGTGAGATGATCGCTTCAAGAGCATCTGGCATATAAATCATATCCATGAAAGTACCTTGCGAAATGTAAGAGGTATAACTGCCCCTCTGAACGGCATCATAAAAAATTTCTACTGCATAATCAGTAGTTCCACCTCCCGGCGGAGTGATATAGGAAATGATTCCGGGAAAACGCAGCCCACGAGTATCAACTCCAAACTTTTTAAAATAATAATCACATAATAATTCCCCTGAAACTTTACTAACGCCGTACATGGATGTTGGTCTTTGAATGGTATCTTGCGGAGTATTACTCCTCGGTGTTGTTGGTCCAAATGCACCGATAGAGCTTGGAGTAAATAGCTGGCAATTTAATGTTCTAGAAACTTCTAATGCGTTGAGTAATCCACCCATATTCAATTGCCACGCAAGTAATGGTTTTGCTTCCGAGGTTGCAGACAATAGCGCAGCTAAATGAATGATTGTATCTACTTGATGTTTATTGGCGATATCATACATGGCTTGGGGATCGGTTACGTCCAGAATTTCAAAGGGACCTGCTGCCTCGTGTTTACATACTTGTTTTATATCCGTAGCAATTACATGGTCCGTACAATAAATTTGCCGCAGTCTAGTGACAAGCTCTGTACCAATTTGACCCGATGCGCCCGTAACCAATATTTTTTTCATCTGAATACCCCCTCACTTTCAACTCATTTTTAAATCAGCTTCAGCTCTTTCCCTACTTTTTCATAGATCGATAGTGCTTTTTCAAGCATGGTCTGAGTATGTGCTGCAGTTGGCATGTTTCTTATTCTTCCGCCTCCTTTTGGCACAGTTGGGAATACAATCGCTTTGGCATAAACACCTTCTTCATAAAGCCTTTTGCTAAATTGCTGCGTCAGCTTTTCATCTCCAATAATGCAAGGTGTGATCGGCGTTTCACTATTCCCGATATCGAAGCCTAGTTCATGAAGTCCCTTCTTCAAAAAATTGCCGTTCTCCCACAATCGATCTATAAGCTCCGGATTGCTCTTAATGATATCTATAGCTGCAATACAGGGTGCAACAGCCGCAGCTGGCATTGAGGTTGAAAATAAAAACGGCTTGCTTCTTGCTTTGAGCCAATCAATTAAATCCTTCTTTCCGGCTACGTATCCACCTATGACGCCGATAGCTTTGGAGAGCGTGCCAATTTGAAAGTCCACTTGATCGGAAAGTCCAAAATGCTTTACTGTACCAGCACCCCCTCCGAGAACTCCGGAGCCATGCGCATCATCCACATAGGTTATGAGGTCATACTCTGCTGCAATCTCAATAATTTCCGGAAGCTTGGCTAGGTCCCCGTCCATGGAGAAAACACCATCTGTAATGACCATTATCTTTTTATATAAACCAGATTCTTTAATGGTCTTCGCCTTGCTTCGTAAATCATCCATGTCGGAGTGATTGTAACGGATTATCTTCGCTTTGGATAATCTGCACCCTTCAATGATTGAAGCATGATTTAATTCATCGGATAGTATGGCGTCGTGCTGATCCATCACTGCAGAAATAGCCGCCATATTACAATTAAATCCTGATTGATAGACAACAACGGATTCTGTATTCTTAAACTGAGCTAATTTTTCTTCTAGCTGCAAATGAACATCCAACGTTCCATTAATTGTCCGAACAGCTCCCGCTCCTGTCCCATAAATATTCACTGCCTCTACGGCTGCCTGGATTAATCTAGAATCAGTCGTTAATCCCAAATAATTGTTCGAGGATAAATTGATATACTCTTTGCCTGCAATAGTAATTATCGCCCCATTTGCCCCCTGCAAAGGGTCGATTACATTGTATAACCCTTTACTTTTTAGTTCAGTCATATTTTCGGTTAAAAAATGTGCTAACTGTATACTGGACATATTCCCGCCTCCCTCTTATATGTTATACTATACATACGTATTAGATAACGCACAACATAAATATTTGAAAAAGTCGACTTTTGAGTCTATTTACGTTACGATGGGTAAAAAAATAGAGACCGAGGGTAGAGAATTCATGGAACCGATACATGTTAAATTAGGTAAAAATTTAAAATCAATTCGTAACAGCAGAGGTCTGAGTCTAGATAAAGTGGCGGAGTTAACCGGAGTTAGCAAAGCTATGCTTGCACAAGTAGAGCGTGGTGAATCTAGTCCATCCATTTCAGTTATTTGGAAAATCGCAAATGGGCTTCATTTGTCCTTCACATCATTAATCGAAGAGCAAAGTCCTTCTATATCTATTGTTAAAATTGCTGATATGGAACCTTTGTTAGAAGAAAAAGGCTCGTTTCGTTCATATCCCCTTTTTCCATTTAGCCCACAAAAAAAATTCGAGATTTATGTTGTTGAAATGGATCCGCATTGTTATCACGAATCCGAAGCACACAGCACCGGAGTAGAGGAATATATTGTGCTTTTACAAGGGAGTCTTGAGATTTCGATTAACGGTAGTAGCCATACCATTAATCCAAGTGAGTCCCTTAGATTTATTGCAGACCAACCCCATAGTTATAAGAATAATACAGACAGTATGGTGCAGTATCATGTAATTATTTCTTATCCTTAGTATATGKTAAAAGAAAAAAGACTGGAAATTGGTCGGGGAATCGCCGATCAGTTTCCAGTCTTTGGTGCTTTAATGAGATTTATTTATGAGGGGTGTGAGTTATAATTCATTTTGGCACTACATACACCTTTTTAAACCTTTTTTATAATATACTTTTGACACACCATATAATGACTTTTGACACAAACAGTTGTTTTCTATAATTCATCTTGTCACAAATGATTTCTATCATCGTCAATGGCTGATGAAATGCGTACAGAGAAAATAAATGGTTAAACTCCCTAAAAATAAGCAATTAGACTAACAAGAAAAATAAAGACAGCAGCAGCATGGACAGTGAAAATAAAGTCCTTGATTGTAGCTGTCGCTTTTTAACTATAGTTTCCCGTTAGTTCAATCTTCTTTAATGACATCTGATTTAACCAGACCATAATGAACTAAGTCTTCATAAATACCAGACTTTAAGATTTTTTTAGGGAAATTGTCTTCAGACTTCATCCCTATTTTATGCATAACCT
>NZ_JBFUHJ010000370.1:0-5678 GCF_056402455.1 Paenibacillus sp. P4_A7
TTATCGGCCAGAACTTTAAAGCTTTCACTGGAGACACGATCGATTGGTATGGCGTGCTTGTTTCCTATATCGGAATTCCGTTATTCTTAGGTGTGTGGCTAGGCTATAAATTTGTGTACAAGACCAAAGTCATTCCTCTTAAAGATTGTAAATTTGACTAGAATGAAGGGGAGTCATGAGCAAAGGGACAGGCAGACAAGTCATGTGGTATGCGGAAACATGAACATTGTTTTAAGGGGACGAATTGGGGAGGAACACCGTCTCCAAGCATCATAAAAGAACCAACTAGATATTACATCAGTCGGATCAAACCCTTATTTAAGGATTCATCCTACATCATCATACTAGATCCTAACCCATCTCTAACACTGGCAGAGATCCGTCCTGGGTTTGAGTCCGGGTAGCTACACCAGCAAAATAAACAGAAACGACAGAGATGTCGTTTTTTTGTCTCTTTAGACTTTAAAAAGGGCGTTTGTGAATAGTAATAAACGATGTGTATACATCATGCATTAATAAAACCTATTCCCAGATTAAGACTTTTTAATGGACTCTTCAGACCGAAGAAGGTAACCGTTTTGGGGTTTGAGCTAGCTGGAGAGGTTGAGGCAGTCGGCAAGGATGTGAAACGTTTTAAGAAAGGTGATCCTGTTTTTGCATACACCGGTCTTGGATTTGGCGCTTATGCCGAGTACATTTGCTTGCCTTAAGAAGGGGCGAAGGCGTAAGAAGGACTCGTGGCCATGAAACCTACCAATATGACCTATGAGGAAGCAGCTGCAGTACCTGTCGGGGGACTTACGGCACTTTGTTTTCTTAGAAAAGGAGGGATTGAGCGCGGACAGGAAGTACTTATTTACGGGGCATCCGGAAGTATAGGCACTTTTGCGGTTCAGCTTGCCAAATCCTTTGGGGCGGAAGTAACTGCTGTAAGTAGCACCACAAATGTGGGAATGGTGAAAGCGCTTGGAGCCGAAAAAGTTCTGGATTATACAAAGGAGGATTTTACCCAAAGCGGGCAGACATTTGATCTTATTTTTGACGCGGTAGGGAAAATTTCTTCTTCAGGCAGTAAAAGGGTACTTAAGAAAAAAGGGAGGTATCTCTCCGTTAAATCTGCGATTAGCCTTAAGATTGAAGATCTATATTCACTCAAAATGCTTATTGACGAGGGGAAGATAAAATCGGTTATTGATCGCTGTTATCCGTTGGAACAGATCACCCTGGCTCATACGTATGTCGAAAACGGACATAAGAAGGGAAACGTAGTGATAACTTTGAAACAAGACCATTAAATCTACCGTAAGGAGCCCGAAAGTCTGTAATAACGGCAATGGAAGACCAAACGTGACACGTGTGTCGAAGGGCTTAGCAATCCTCCCTCACCCAAGGGAACCTTGGGAGGGGATTTTCTTTTTCGCTGCTCTTTCGCAGGGTTAGGTAAGCAGAGAAAGCGACTGCTGCTGTAGAGCTGAGTCTGCGTAGCGAGCGTAGAAATGGGATCTTGTCGTTAAACTTCTCGCCCGACTTTCATGCCCGTTCTGTACATTTTTTCTGCTTCAATAGGACTTTCTTTTGCCGTCAAATGGTGTGGAATTACCCGGCAAACTTGAACCGGCCCACCGAATACAGCTGATCTATATTTATCCACATGCTGCTTGGGCAGAGGCCGGTTATAGTAGCCCGGTACATATTTGTTCATCATTTCCTGAAGTACATGGGTGGCTTCATCCAGATCTGTGATCGGTTCTGCTTTTCCAAATATCATTACGCTCATATAAGCTGTATCTGTTTTGGCAGGTACCGGATCCGCAATGGTTCCATATTCCTCACTTACCGTAAAGCATACCTCAGGGTTTTCACTCATGACTTGATTACGTCTTCCATCTCCAGCCCCGTGAAAATAAAGCTTTCCCTCACTCCACACGTAATTAAGCGGTACAACATAAGGCAGGTTCCCATCAACCAACCCTAGATACCCGATTCTCGCTTGGTGAAGAAAACTATCGATTTTCTCATGATCCTTGCATTCCCTGATCTTGTAACGAACGGAATGAGCTGTATCCATTTTAAAATCTCTCCTTTTATTTATTGCATCTGCCGGCGTTGTTACGGTAGTATATCAATGAATGGAGTGTGATTAAACATCCAAACTTTGCGATTAAGAACAATCCATAATTAGTATTATTGGGTTGAAGCTTCTATTGGAGGTGTGCAAAATGATGAAAGTAAATCGTAAAGATAAAAGACCGATCTGGATGCAATTGCTTGATCAAGCCATTCATAATATTAAAAGCGGAGCTTGGCCTCCTGGAGAATTGCTGATTCCTTCCCGTGAACTCGCACACCTGATAGGTGTTTCTCGCTCAACTATACAGATCGTCTATGAGGAATTACTAAGTCGAGGCTATACGGTTACATCTCGCCGAGGAGGAACGCGAGTTAGTGAATGGAATCAAGTCACTGGCTCAACGAAAGAATTAACAACAGATGGCCCCATCCCACCTTCGCTTCCTTTGCTAAACTCGGCGGTCGATCAATTACATGACTGGTTTAGAGGCAAAGCACATCGAGAAGTGGATATTGATTTTAGTCCACATGAACCCTATTTGGATAACCAATTCCAAAAGAACTGGCGACAATCGTTACTCCACGCATCCACTGCTATGGATTTATCGAGCTGGGCTTACGGCAATCCCTATGGTTATACACCGTTACGTGAGCAAATTCAGCGTTATTTAACACTTGAACGAGGTATCCATATCCAAATAAATCAGATTCTGTTGACTTCAGGAGCTCAACACAGCCTTGACTTAATCGCACAATCGATTTTATCTGATGGGGACACTGTCTCTGTAGAAGATCCCGGTTTTCCAGCTTCCTGGATGGCGATGAAATATCGTCATATGAATGTGGTGCCTGTCCCTGTTGATGAGTATGGTCTTATGGTTGAGCATATTCACCCAAAATCCAAGCTGACCTTTGTGACCCCTTCGCACCAGTGCGCGGTCGGAGTCGTTATGTCGGAGCCTCGCAGGCAACAATTGCTACATAAGGTTGTTCAAGAACAATCTTGGATCATTGAAGACGATTATGATAGTGAATTTAGATATCGTGGGGAGCCACTTCCAACACTCATTAGTCAGGCACCTAATAATACCTTATACCTTATGAGTTTTTCTAAAATGATTGCTCCAGGCATTCGTATTTCGGCTATCGTTGGATCTGCCCGGGCAATTGCTCAACTGGCTAGGATACAGGAGTTGACTTATCGTCATCTACCGATTATGGATCAGCTTACACTAAACCACTTCATGAAGAATGGGCATTTTATGCGGCATATGAGAAGAGTCAGAAATGTGTACCGACGTAGACATGAAGCTATGACAAAGGCTATTATGGCTAGTGGTCTAAGGGAGCGTTTCACGCTAAGTGGAGTTGAAACAGGATTGCATATGTTACTTGAGGCTGAAGAGTCATACGACGAAGAAACCGTGACAAAGTTAGCCCTTCAAAATGGAATACGAGTGTACCCACTTGGACCCTATTGTTTGGAGAGCAAACGTAAGGGATGGGTGTTAGGGTTTGCAAAAGTTGATGAAGCTTCAATTGAGCAGGGGATTCATCGCCTAGCGAAGTTGATCTTATAGAATCACCTTTTATTCGAATGTTTTCAATTTTGCTATAGTAAGGTCATTGCTAGATTAGTGAACACATGCTTATAATGAATGTAATCAAATAAGGCAGAAGGGACTGTGAAGAATGAACAATGAGACAACTAAAGAGGAAGTTAACAACGAACAGGCTGCCATGACTGAGGAAGATTGGTCTGGACTTATAAAGGCAGTACTCCATAATGGCCTCGTAGCTTTAAGGATGCACTATGATGATGTAGAAGGACAAGTATTGAATGTTGAAGCTTATGGCCCGGTTTTTGTATTTCATGTGAAGGATGAGACGGATAGTGTATATTCCTGCGGTTTCTTTCTGCATGAGTTAGTTGCCAGATTCCAGTCGGGCAATGATCCATCCATGTGGATGGCTTCTTTCTTCACTGATCTTATGGACATTAAAGGTGGGAAATCTCTCCCACAACCAGCTAAAAGTGAAGACGAGGCTAAAGCGATAATCGACAAGATACTCGTTCCGCAATGTATAAAAGCTGTAAATGAGGAGTTTGCTCCTGAGCAGGTGCATGCGGGTTTAGCATGGAACGAGGAGCGCGGTCCGGTCTTTGAAGTTGGATTCCCAACAATCAAAGAAGGAAATAATGTATGCGCTATTCCTTTACATCTATTGCTAGTACATTTACAATTGAATCGGGACCCAGGAGAACTGCTGATTCAAGGGCTATACGACATCCGAGAAAAATTTGGGATGAAATAATATGTACGAATCATGTTGAAAAACATACATTAGTCAATAATGAAATAAATGATATGATGTAAGGTGATTCTACCCACGCGGTTGTTAAAATTATTTAAAAAATAGGAGTGGTATTTTGAGAAGACAAAAACCAATGACATTAGAAGAGCTGATGAACGATTTACAAGGTCAAAAAATGTATCAAGAAGATCCCAATCATATTTCTTTAGAAAAACTGTTTAATGAAGCGTTCATGAGTAAACATTCCAATTGCAAGAGTTTCGATGAGTTTTTAATCAAAGGAAACTTTCAGGTAAGAACAGAAGAAGATATCAATAACATACCCGATGAATTTTTTGATCGACATGTTAATCGCGAAACGGAATTTGCTGATTGGAAATCCATGCTGGAAAAAGCAAATAAGGAATATATCCGTAATTAATGTGTTTATTCTCACTGGATACGACGATAAAAATATAAAGAAAACTGCCATTTTTTGTAGCTGCAACAGCTATTGTTTATGGCAGTATTTTTTTTGACTATGAGATACTGCTGAAATGCTTATACATAGAGACACCTATATAAGGAGACATCATGGGGAATTATCAAATTTGTGATTTTTGTGGGAATTTATATGAAAAAAGAAATAAAAGCATGTGCCAGAGTTGTGAAAACATCTATCTCAAAATACGGAGCATTGTAGAAGTTTACCCGGATACAATGGTTCTTGAACTTGCGAATCAAACGGGCATAAGTGCAAGCCGAATATTATCGTTTGTAAGGAATGGATATTTTACAATGAAGGAAGGAAATATAGAGGTAAATAAGTAGCATGTAATAGAAACGGCAGAGTAGCCGTTTTTTTGTTTTAATTTTGTTAGGAGGATAGTTTTTTTTATGAGTATGTCAAATTTATTACGGGGTTTCAACTTTTTGTATTTTGCGCTGCTTGCTATGTTTATTTCATTTCTTCCGGTCTATTTAGATGTACAGGGCCTAAGTCCAGCACAAATTGGCTTCATAATCGGAACAGGTGGTTTTGTTACACTGTTCGCCCAACCTCTATGGGGTATGATTAGCGATAAAACAAGATCAAGCCGCAAAGTGCTGCTGGTCTTGCTAATATTCTCAAGTATAATTGGCTTTTTGTTGTACGAGACCAGCAGCTATCCTCTGCTTATTTTATTCGCCATGTTACTATACTTTTTTCTAATGCCAATTGATCCTCTAACGGAAAGTCTRAATTTTACGATTTCTGAATCTTCAGGAATCAGTTACGGATCTATCCGTACCTATGGCGCATTGGGTTATGC
>NZ_JBFUHJ010000371.1:0-5657 GCF_056402455.1 Paenibacillus sp. P4_A7
GCTTAGGCATATCTAATAAAAAATCAAACGCTTCCGCCTTGATCTTCGTATTTATTTCATTCAACTCTAAATTTTCCAGATTTGATGCAGTTTTTAAGACATCTATCTCTATCAGCGATTTCATGTTTTTCAGTTCTAATTGTTTCAAGTTATCCATAGCAGAAAAATCGCATAGCTTCTCCACTCTGGATAAAGACAAACTCAAAAACTCCAAATTCTCGAATCTACTCAAGAAGGAAACATCCTCTAGTTTTGCAATGGATGATAGCTCTAACATCTTTAAGGTTCGAACGTTGAGTACATCCAGATCACAATTCACGTTACAGTTATCGATAAGGAGATATTCTATGGGGATCTCTTTGACAAAGTTCAATTGTTCAACTGTGCACTGAAGGATTATGCTGCTGAGATTTTTACAGTTTCCTATGGGAGACAAATCATCGAATTTGCCACTTAATTCCAAGTGCTGAAGTTTTTGAAAACTACTTATAAAATCGATAGAAAGTGTTTGATCAGAATCAATTTTCAAAAACTCCATGTTTTTTAGGGCCTGAAGTTTATTTAAATCTTGCTTTTGTTTCATGCTTAGATGCAAGGCAGTTACGTTTTTCAATCCAGCTAAGATGTCTAGCATTTCAACTGAATAATCCCCTTTATTTCTGTAACTCCATATGTGCAAAATAAGATCAGGACGATGGGATAGGACCAGTTCATCTATTTTTACTAAATCCGCTAATTTATCTGAATCAAAAGCAAAACTGATCGTAGCTCGTCGCCTTAGTTTTTCAACAGCTGCTTTCATTTTTTTAGGCGTCCAAGGCACACCATGCATAGCATGTATCCACTCTTCACTCATAAGTTTACCCCTCGCTTCATTTTTCATATAATTGCAATTGATTGAACTTCATAGATCATATGGGTTATTCTAATATATGGCAATCATTTTTTGATTAAAGTTAGAGGAGAGGATATAAAGATGGATAAGGATCTATTGAAACAGCTCACTCTTTGGCATAACAAGAGCCAGCATGCAAAAATCATTAACAAAATTATGGATATAACCGAGGTAGACAGGGACTATGACTTAGTTTGCCTTTTGGCAAGAGCATTGAATAATCAAGAAAATTATAATGAAGCTATCCAATATTTTTTATCTGTGCAAGAGCAAGGCGAGCACGACCCTCTTTGGCATTTCCGAATAGGATATGCTTATTATTACCTTGAACAGTATAAGGAAGCGATTGTTGCTTTTGAACAAGCTGTAGCATTAGATCCTGAAGATTCACATGGCAGGACGTTTTTAGAAATGAGCCGCAACGCCGCTGCAAGAGCAGGAAATGAAACCATCCATATAGTAAACGTTGAAAAGGGGATGAGGATTGGGACTGACCCCCGTTTGTTAGAAGTTGAAGAAAAAATAAACCCATTTGGGCTAGTTGCGCATAATAATGGAAGCATATCAATGATTCTAGGTGTTGGCAAATATAAGCATGAAATATTTCAAACACGAGCCGAAGAAGGATGTGAAGGCAATGGCTATGATTGGGGTTCATTAGCAGCCGTGTTTCTTGAAGAAAAAATGCCTCACTTAGTTGATATCATACGATTTGACCCAGAAGCCGATACGTTCTGCATTTATACAGACAATAAAGAAGCCATACTTAGTTTTGCAATCGCCTTTAAGGAAGCATGTGATGATGACTCATTAATGAAAGACCTATTTTCACGAGCTGTATTAGACTGATTGGAAATATCAAGGTACAACACATCCTTTGTTGCATCTGTCCATTGAAAATAAAGTTTTAGACAACCGTTTTCCATATTGAACTAACGTGCCCGATAGCTTAGTTTTCGTTAATAAGTGATCATACTTTTATTTTGTTAATATCCATTTTTCCGGGTCCGGTGGTTTTGGTATCTGAACAATAGCTCTATCAGCGCGAAACCAAGCAGTATGTTGAGCTCCATTTAATTCATACGTTATCTGATAATGATCACCGAAAGCTTTAGCCCTTGAAGGCTTATTAAAAGGAGTCTGATTAGAACGGACTTTTTGAATAGTAACTATCATCCCTTCAATTGATTGAATTTTATCTTTTATTTCACTTTTATTCATCTTCACCTGATGTTTTCGGATTTGACCTAAGTATATAGCAAATATAACTCCAGTAATAATAATTATTATAAATAGATAAATGGAAATTTTTATGTATATTGGAATCATCTAAAAACTCCTTATCTCAACTTACTTTATCATACATACGTAAATCCATTTTGTAAGTTCCATATAATGTTGTGCCAGAACGAAAGGATGCGATAATAATGAAGAAATACAAGATCGATAGTTTTACCCGCGTCAGTGAACCGATTCGGACTCCCATAACGAAAATCGGAGGACAGCCAGTATGGCTAACAGAACCGCAATGGCCGCTTAGCAGCGGGTGGGACAAGCGCCCGATGATGTTTATCGGTCAGATTGAGCTGGATCAGCAATTATTCCCCACTCCAAGCGTTCCTGTTCCTCTGATGGCCTATCTCTTTGTTACGCATGCGCAAAATATAGAGGAAGGCTTCTTTGATCCTGATATTATCGATCCCGATGGCGGTGAAAATGCGATCATTATACAGCCCGGAGGTGAGCTCCTGATAGATACAGCCCCATTGGTTAACGGACCAACGCTGTGGGATAACAATGGCGAATCTTATGAAGGCATCCCTCAGTTGCAAGAAGCCCAAGACCCTGCATTTCTCGATTCCGATGCCTACTTCCTTCTCACTGAGGATGAGCGGAAAGCATATAACGCTGAAGTTGACGGCGATAAAATTGGTGGCGTGCCCTATTTTTTCCAAGGCGATGGTTGGCCAGATGACAGCAACTGGGGTTTGCTGCTACAATTGCATGCCAATTTCAAGCCTTTCTGCTTGCTGGTGGGAGCCTCACCGACGATTTTTGCATTTGTTAATGAGGATCTAACGACCGGAAAGCTAGTCATTCAGGATTGTTAGTAAGGAGCATAATTGCCAACCTTGTATATCCGATCCAAAGGCTATGATCAAGCCTGCATAACATATCGACAGGAGGATGTTAGATGCCACAATTAATTTTTAGAGGAATTCCAGCTGAGGGCATACGTGCAATTAGCGTACCGCTCGTAGAGGAGATGGCCGAAATATGCCAATGCGGAACGGATAATTTCACCTTAGAGTGCCTACACGTTACCGCTATATTCGACGGGAAATATACCGATTCGTACCCTTTCATCGACGTATGGTGGTTTGAACGGGGGGACGAAGTACGCGATAAGATGGCCGATGCAATCGATAGGCATATCCGGTCGCTCGGTATACCCGATCTGGAAATTTCCTTCCGGGTTGGCCGCGAGGACAATTTTTATATGAACGGCCGCCGTTATGATTCCTAGCTGAAGAAATAACGCATTATATATATCTTCACATTCTTCCCCAGTCGGCTGATAAAACCAGTGAAGCTAGTATCACTATAACGTACGACAGTTACTCTGCCATTTGGTTGGGATTTTATCGGAAGTGCTCATCCCCAAAACCATTGCAATCACTTATGATACGGTTCAGCTTAACGGGTTTATCGGCAGTCTTTCTGATGATTCAATATGCTAATGAGAAGGGTAAGGTAATCCGTTACTTCTCTAACAAAGCAACATTTAATCTTTTAGCCCCGATCTTACAATCAGCACTTGACCAATAAGTCACGAAACCAATCGCGATTGGCTTCCACTAAAATACCTCAATTATAAAGGGGGAATTTGTTATGGAAATAAATGAAAAAGTTCTTAAGGATATGGATTATTTTTGTAGAGTAAATTTGATTGAGATTATTAAAAAACTTTCACAGGAAGATTACGATGATATCCTCGAAAACAGAGACAGTGATGAGTTTTCAAAAAAGTGGATGGAAGTTTATGATCAAGTAAGTATGATCTTTAAAAATAATTCAATTGATCCTGGGTATGCACAAATTATTAAAAGGTTAAGGGAAAGAACTTTTAAAGCAATATTTGAGCATACACAGTCATCCGACATGGCAGCTTATTTATCAGATGATATTGGATTATTATTGGAGGCAATCGTATGTAATTATAATAATAGTTGGTTAAATGGATTATGGAAGAAATATRGTGAGGGTGAAATTCCACAAGGAAAAATATTGTTAGTTGATGGAAGATTAGACCAGTTAATCTAGTTTCTTCGTTGATAGATTTTGAGAAATTGTAGGCATTCTAATACTTGGGATCTTCTTTTTCAGGAATATAAGGAAATAAAGATCTGTTAAAATACGGGGATAAATAAATCATGCAGTTAGAGACAGCGTAGAGAAACCACATCACAAGGTATTGAGCTAATTAGACACGACAGTGAAGTAGCGGTGTTTCGGCTGTCGTTTTTTTAATTTGCTCAATTAACGGGCAGCATAGTTTCAATATATTTATACTTCATCCAGGAAAAGTGAACACACCTTTTATATTCCTATGTAGAAATCTCTCAGCAAATGAAAATATGGAAATTTACCGATAAGAAGTAGAAGACATACAGTAGCATATAACTTTCTAGAGGTGAAGAGCGTATGGGAACATGGAGTGCTGAGGTTTTTGGTAATGATACCTCGTGTGAGATCAAGGAATATTTCTATGAGCAGTACAATCGGGGTTCTGAAGTAACTCAGATTGTAAGCGAGTTACAAGAGAAATTTACTTATAGCTTAAATCATACAGATGATAGAAACAATGTATTATTTGCGTTGTCCTACTGCCTYTGGGAAACGAAATCCTTAGAGGATTCGCTGTTAGAGCAAGTCGCTCAGATCATTGAGAGTGGGAGTGACTTAACTGTCTGTGAACAGCTTGGAGCAAATGAACAATTTATTAACAAACGAAAAAAGTATTTACATACATTTATCGCCAAAATTAGCGTACCCAAAAGTATAGCAAAAAAGAGGGTCAAGCCACCAACGCAAGTTGAAAGTGATTATCACAATGGCAGCTGCCTTACTTTTAAATATCCCAGTGGCTTATACGGCGGCATTATCATTATCGACTGCGCCTTTTATCGTAACCGAGGTTCAATGCGCGTAGCATTCACCGATATTGAGCAGCAATCTGAACCCGATTATAACGATTTTCTAGACTCTCGTCTGACCAACTTCAGCTGGGAGGGAGTATGTGGACAGGCAAACAAGTATGCCGCCTTTGAGGGTAAGACTGCCCGCATTTCTACTTATCCGTTGAGCTATGATCATGCTAATGAGCGTGTTTCTTATTTTGAGTATAACGATATGTTTTTCACAATTGTGGGCGAGCTCCCTAAATACACCCAATGCCTACTAGCTACAATTAGCATTGGAGTCCATTACAATCTTGCTTATCCTGAGTTCGCCATCTCTATGGAAAAGACATTGCTACATTGGAAGCAAAATGAAGGCCTATACAGTGAAAAAGTTTCTGAGGAAACGATTACTAAATTAAATAACTTATTAGTCCTCAACAAGTAGCTATTTACGTCTTTTCATAATTAGTATGTAAGGAGTGTGAGAGTCTTGAACAAATCACTTGATATTAATAAACGGATGGCACCACCATGGCTTATGTATCCATACATAGGAAGATACAGCATTGGTTGGAGAA
>NZ_JBFUHJ010000372.1:0-5631 GCF_056402455.1 Paenibacillus sp. P4_A7
ATGCTGTTGCCCCCCATTGAGATCAGGAGTTGCATAACCGTTTCAAAGGGTAGCTTTTTCTTTCGGGTAAAATCTTGTTCAGGTTTTTTGACATAAGGTGCTGGTGCCGCTGACATTTCTCGTATGAGGGATGTCAGCGTTTCTTTTAGCGAATTCGCGTACTCATTCATTGGCGTAACCTCCTCGTTTTTTCAAGGGGCTTCGCCACACCATTTCATCTGCTTGTCAAGTTCTATTTTTCTTCTTTGTACAAAAAAAAGAGCGGGCTATCTTTTCGATAACCTGCTCTTGTTCTTGATTTTTGGCCCTGCGTCTTAACTTAATGACATTGGCCGCTTGGCAGCTCTTTGCTATGCTAACTGGTAGTATGGAAGGGGTGGGCGGAGACCATAATGGAGCCCGCCTGTCACAACAATAAAAAACGCGGGAACGGGATCTCTGTCCTAACCAGCCTGGTGACCTCAGAATACGAACGGGCAGGATAGTGGAATGACTTTACTTTGATTCGCCTAAACTATAAGTTTGATTTAACCGAACTACACAAATTGAAATTAAAAGGAGTATACATATGGGCGATGGCAAAAAAGAAAAAATTTATTATCAAAGAAGTACTGAAGAATTAAAGATGAAGAGCATTAGAGCTCAGAAACTGGTTCAGGAATTTAACAGGAGTGACTTTGAAGAATTTGACAAGAAAGAAAATATTATTCGGGAATTGTTTGGGAGTGTAGGAGAAGGGCTTAGCATCGAGCACAACTTTCATTGCGATTTAGGTTACAACATACACGTAGGAAATAACTTTTTTGCAGGTTATAACTGTACGATTTTAGACATGGCAGAGGTAAGAATTGGTGATGATTGCATGATAGCTCCTAATGTTGGGATCTATACCGCAGGTCATTCTGTAGAACCAAAGGATAGAAATAAAAGTGGTTATGGGATACCGATATCTATAGGAAACAATGTATGGATTGGCGGGAGTTGTGTAATCTTACCTGGTGTAAATATTGGTGATAATTCCATTGTAGCTGCAGGTTCAGTTGTCACGAAGGACGTGCCTTCAAATACAATAGTCGCGGGTAATCCAGCAAAAATATTAAGACAAATAACCGAGTAATAATTCAACTCTGTATTGTTGTTCTTGCGATTTCTATCAAGCCTCTGAAACTAAAAAATCTAATCAAACTTTAAAATATCTAAGATTTATGATATCTTTATATGTATTGGCTATTAAGCTCAGGAACGGCATATTAATTAAATTTGAGGTATTTTAAAGAGGTATGATGAATTATGGATAATCTAGAATTAGGTAAAACAATCGTAAAATTTCGCAAAAATAAGAATTATACGATTAAACAGTTATCAGAAATAACGAAAGTAACTTCATCAATGTTAAGTCAAATTGAAAGGGGACTTTCCAGTCCGTCACTGAATACTCTACGCATGATTGCCGATGCATTAGAAGTTCCTTTATTTAGTTTATTTACTGAATTTGTGCAAACTAAAGATTTAATTACCAGAGCAAATTCCAGAAAAAAAATCATATTTCCATCATCGAACAATTGGGAATATTCATTATTGTCTCCGGATTTAAGCGGCTCAATTGAGATGGTTTTAATGAAATTACCGCCTGAATCCCAGTCTGCCGAAAAACCTATGAGACACATTGGTGAAGAAGTCGCGTATGTATTGGCGGGTGAGGTAGTATTATTTATTGGGGACGATGTGGAGACTTTATATAATGGAGACAGTGTAAAAATACCACCTGGGATAGAACATAAGTGGGAAAATAGATCGGATAAAGAAGCAACCGTTATTTTTGCTATTACTCCTCCGACATTTTAGAAAACAATTTATAATCAGATTAATAAATGAAGCGGGCAAATGCTCTAATTATATGGGTTGATTTGTTTAGACCGTTTCTGTATTTACAAGTGTATTGCACACTAGTAAATACAGAAACGGTTTTTTTTATCCAGATTAAATATTATTGATTACCTTACCAAAAGATGGATAATCATTAAGCTTGATTTAATAAACGCAAAATGCTAATATGCATCTATATTTAATTTATTAAATCTGATTTAACTTTTTTGAGTCTCCGTTAGAATATCATCATTAATGGAGGGGCACAATATTAATAAACTGCAATTGGATACCAAAGGGAATGTCACTTAAAAAAAAGGAGATAAAATTCTATGAAAAAAACAATTATGACCGATAAGGCTCCCGCCACTATTGGACCATATTCGCAAGCAATTGTAAGCGCTTCACGTTTGTATGCATCTGGGCAACTTGGAATTAATCCACAGACAGGTGAAATGAATGAAGACTTTGCATTACAGGCAAAACAAGTGATGGAGAACATCTCAGCAATTTTGAACGAAGCAGGATACGTTTTCGAGGACATTGTAAAAACGACTATTTTTATGTCCGATCTCGCCAACTTTACTTGTCTGAATGAAATCTACGGCTCTTATTTCAAGTCTAGCAAACCCGCACGTTCCTGCATCCAGGTTGCAGGTCTTCCTAAGGGAGCCAAAGTAGAAATAGAATTTATCGCAGAAAAATAAATTTAAACCAACTCCAAATCGCCTTTTGGAAATAAATTTGATCTTAATACGGAGGTAAAAATGACTAACAAAATTGCTGGAAAAACGGTCGAAGAGTGGAAAAATGAATTACCGGAACTGCAGCAAATCATTGATGCTGAGGAAGTTTTCTGGGTAAACCCGCAGCTTGAGAGTTGCAACAACCGAATTATTAACACGGAATTAGGGATAGCTGATATCGAAGATGCGGAACAACGACTGCTTCGCTTTGCCCCCTATTTAGCAAAAGTATTCCCGGAGACCAAGGAAAAAAACGGAATCATCGAATCTGAATTAGTATCCATCCCTAAAATGCAGCAGAAGTTATCAGAAATGTTCAATCAGGAAATAGCGGGAACTTTATATCTCAAATGTGACAGTCACCTGCCCATCTCTGGATCTGTAAAGGCTCGCGGAGGAATTTACGAAATATTAAAAGTGGGCGAAGAGATAGCCTTTAAACACGGCATACTGTCAATAATCGATGATTACTCAATTCTGGCAGATGAAAAATTTCGGACTCTATTTTCGAATTATTCGATTGTGGTCGGATCAACCGGTAATCTAGGTCTTAGTATTGGTATTATGAGTGTCCAATTAGGTTTCAAAGTTATTGTGCATATGTCTACTGACGCTAAACAATGGAAAAAAGATTTATTGCGGCAAAAAGGTGCAATCGTAGTTGAACACAATAGCGACTATGGGAAAGCGGTAGAGGCAGGCAGACAACAATCCCAGGAAGATCCCAATAGCCACTTCGTTGATGATGAAAATTCTTCAACGTTATTCCTCGGGTATGCCGTAGCAGCTAAACGGCTCCAAAAGCAACTAAATGACATGAAGATTCTAGTCGATCAGGATCATCCGCTTTTCGTCTATCTACCTTGCGGTGTAGGCGGCGCTCCTGGCGGAATTACTTTCGGATTGCGGACAATATTTGGAGACAATGTCCATTGCTTTTATGCAGAGCCAACTCATTCACCGGCAATGTTGCTAGGTTTAATGACACGTAAGCATAACGAGGTATCAGCTCAGGAATTTGGCATTGATAATATTACTGCAGCAGATGGGCTTGCCGTAGGGAGACCGTCAGGCTTTGTGGGCAAAGCACTAGAGAAAGATATTAGTGGTGTCTTTACTATTCAAGACGACTGTCTCTATCGAATCCTTAGAAAGCTAGCCGATTCAGAAGGAATATTCTTAGAACCATCGGCAGTTGCAGGATTTATCGGACCAGTTCAACTGAACGCTACTTCCATGGGAAAAGATTATTTGAAAAATAATCACCTTGAACAGAAGATGCAAAATGCCACTCACATTCTTTGGGCTACTGGTGGCGGCATGGTTCCAAAAGATGTCATGGATGATTTCTACCGTAAAGGTGCAAACAGCTAATTTACTTTATAGTATAGGGAGAGGTTAAGAAAATGGAAACTGGAACAATGATGATGCTGGTATTAGTTGCATCTATTGTATTACTCATCTTTCTCATTCTTCGAGTTAAAATACATCCCTTTCTTTCCTTAATAATAGTGTGTATATTTGTGGGAGTTGCTACAGGTATGCCTCTGCCTAAGATTGCTACTTCTATTGAAAACGGAATGGCAGGAACGTTAGGTTTTCTGGCTACTATTATCGGTTTTGGCACGATTTTAGGCAAAATGTTGGAAGTATCTGGCGGAGCGGAGCGCCTTGCACGAACATTACTAGAGAAAATGGGAGAAAAAAGGGCTCCCTGGGCTATGACAATTGTCGGCTTAATTGCCGGAATTCCCGTATTTTTTGAAGTAGGATTTGTTTTACTTTTTCCCTTGGTTTTCATAGTTGCCAAACAAGCTAAGATGTCGTTACTCCGTGTTGGAATTCCTTTGGCAGTATCGCTGATGATCGTTCACTCGATGGTGCCTCCACATCCGGCAGCGTTTGCAATTACTACAACTTTGGGGGCTGATGTAGGGAAGGTCATTCTATATGCTCTTCTTATAGGAATTCCTACTGCTATTTTTGCTGGTCCAATTTGGGCCAAGTTTATCAGTACTAAGTGCAAGACTGGAGTATTAAAGGAATCAGAAGGGAACGCTGCAACGCCTGTTGAGAATCTTCCAAGCTTCGGCATTACCCTATTTACTATCCTATTGCCCCTACTCATTATGGTAGGAAAAACGGTTAGTACATTGTTTCTCTCAAAAGATTCGGCTTTATTGCCTATTATTACTTTCTTAGGCAATCCACTTATAGCACTTCTCATTTCGGTATTTGTAGCTTATTATACGTTAGGCCTTTCTCGTGGTTTAAAAATGAAAAACCTCTTATCTCTTACAGAACAATGCTTTGGACCGATTGCCGGCATCTTGCTTATTATTGGTGGCGGTGGAGCTTTTAATGCCATCTTAGTTGAGAGTGGGGTAGGTAATGAATTGTCTAAGATTTTGATGTCACTAAATATGAACCCAATTATTCTCGCTTGGCTAATAGCTTGGCTTATGCACCTTGCTATCGGTTCCGCCACGGTGGCCATGATTAGCACTGCAGGCATGGTGGCACCTATGCTGGCTGCTTATCCTGGAATGAGTCCGGAAATTATCGTTCTCGCCATTGGTTCCRGAGCGATTGGCTGGTGCCATGTCAACGATTCGAGTTTTTGGTTTGTAAAAGAATATTTAGGATTATCATTACCGGATATGTTTAAGAGCTTCACTGCTGCCTGCCTTATTGCATCATTTGTTTCTCTAGGTGGTATACTACTTTTATCTCTAGTAATTTAATAATTACAATTATAACACCATTGTGTTGACAATCCAGATTCTTGAATCCTATTGAACTAAAGGGACACTATAGCACAATATATAAGGGGCTGCCGAGAGGACAATGTCATTAAGTTAAGTTCAAAGACAAGACCGGGAATAAAAATGGAATCCGAAACGGCACGGGAAAAAGCCCTGTGCCGTTTGTTTTTTTGTGCAAGCAAGGAAAAAAGCGTACAGCAAACAAAGCGGATGGAATATCCGCTTAAAAAATGTTCTTATGAACCGAATTATGC
>NZ_JBFUHJ010000373.1:0-5622 GCF_056402455.1 Paenibacillus sp. P4_A7
TAGTTATACTCTGCAAAATTAGGGTCTGTTGTTGGATGATCCTTAGTTTTTCGATAAAACGTATATTTCCCTGGCTTGTTCATCGTCACAATTGATTGATAAGCTTGCCAATTGGCTTCACTTTGAGTAGAAATTAGCCCCTTACCTCCGAAACTCTCAAAGCCCATTGAGTTATCGTAATAATAAGGATCTTGAATGATTTGCAGCTTATTCTCACTATCTGGTGTAGGATCTCCCTCCGCATCAAAAGTGGCGGTTCTCGTCTCGATCTGATCCCCCATTAGTTTGAGCACTTTAGGAATAGCCGGATTACTTTCAGCAATGTATGYAATCACTTTATCAACCACGCTGGCAATCGTTCCACTATTTTGAATATACTTTTCAGAACTGATTTGCGATTGAATAGCAGATTGTCCCACCGTGATTAATCGAGCATCTTGCTTATTCATGACATTCTGAAGATCACTTAACTGTGTCACAGTATTGTCCGATATATAGACTACATATTTGGATTGTACTGCCTTCATGAATGAAGCATCATACGGTTGTCTAACATATTTGTAAATCGTTCCGCTATAATGGCCTGTATAGTCATTTTTATCTACCATCTTAGGTTCCCATACATCACGAGTCCAATAGACCGTTCCCGAATAAGGGACTGACCAAGTATAACTACAGGTTGTTCCTGCCTTACCAGTACCGGGGCATCCACCACTTTCATTCCCTTGCCGTTTGAGTGTGCCAGAATATTTGCCATCGCTCCAAGACTTTTCACTCGGACAATCGCCGGAATCATAGGTTTTTACCGCAGATCCACTCGCATTGTATTCAAAATCTTTTGTGTGACTACAGGAGTCAGTTTCTGTTTTATCGGCTGTCTTGGAAACCCATTGACCTTCATCTTTTTGCCATGGATTATTGGAAACCGAATCCCTACTTAATGTACCAGAGTAACCGCTCTCTGAATAATAAGTAGTTGAGCTTGGATATGATTCCCCACTATTACTGCTTGTACTAGCAGATTGGTTAAATTCGTAAGTCCTCATATCCCATACGCCTACATTTGCAATGATATTCGCTGTATTAAAAGCATTGGTCAGCGTTACTACATTATTTTTTACATATTGGCTTGAACTTTCTGCCAACTGCGAATCAAGCATGAAATAGACATCCATATTCGGTTTTTCGTTCGGCACATCCAGATAGAGGTCACTGGATGGTTCGTAATTATCTACAAAAAAGAAGCCCTCGAACGTATGCGTTTTATCATCACTCGGCGTTATAAACTCCATTAGCCGATCTTGATTCGTGCTTTCCTTTGCATCGACAACGATTTTATACTGCCCTAGTTTATCAAAGGTTGGAAGTTCAGTAAGATCACCGTCTGTTTCATAAACGAGCTTATCAAAATTACCATCGTTTTTCGTATCATGGTAAACCTTCAAACTCTTGGTTGCGACAAAATCTCCATCTGTACTATCTACCTGATAGTTGAGCTGCAATTTGTCTAATCGGCTTACTTGCGAACCGTAGGCATGAGCAATGATGGCAGGTTTGTGATCGGGCATGATGGCATAATCTACTAGATAGGGATCGGAATATCGCGTAATCGTTTTACCCCCGCCGTAAGTAATCACTCGTTTTGCTGCAATACTCATCTGATAATTACCTACAGCTTTATACATGAACATCTTATCTTTTAGATTTTCCTCTCCGTAACCGACCCTGCTTTTCAGATTAGGATCATTAACATCTACATAACTAAATGAAGTTACTTCGAGAGGTGAACGTTCTTCTACCCATTGATCATTACTGGCTGCTGATCGATCATATGCAGTCATGGTACGATTTTCTTTATACAAACCTTCCAGTTTTAGTGATACAGCAGGCTTCGATTCGTGAATAACCGCATGTACCATTTTGTGCGATTCCGTCCCATCCGGTGCAATATA
Organism: Paenibacillus sp. P4_A7; assembly: GCF_056402455.1. Classification (NCBI taxonomy): domain Bacteria; kingdom Bacillati; phylum Bacillota; class Bacilli; order Caryophanales; family Paenibacillaceae; genus Paenibacillus; species Paenibacillus sp. P4_A7. Next base: position 1,953 of record NZ_JBFUHJ010000373.1, read on the forward strand.
GACGACTTTAATCTCACGAATCCCAAGCTTATCTTCTCCAAAAATATAATGACTTGTTAAAAACTCGTCTGCATCGATTTCCACTCCATCAATATAGACCTTTTTCGTAAATTCGCTGTAGTCCGTTGGGTCTTCGCATGGGGAGTGAGCTTGTATGTTAGGAGGCGTATCTATTACTGGAAATGGAACGACATCATACCAATCGAGTTCCCAAGACGTTTGAGGCGAAATATATTGAGGATACGGATCAGGCCTCTTATTTGGATCATCGCAAACATTAACTGGTGGAGCTTGCGGTGTTTGTGAAACATCAATCGTTTGTGTATACATAGATTCATTATTAATCGTCTCATCTTTATCAACAATCGTTTGTTTAATATGGAAAGACTTTCTCACCGTGTTTGTTACCGTTTCGCTTGTAAATTCAGCTGCTATAAAGTCATATAAAAAATTACCAACCGCATCTTGATCCAAGTACCCTTTAGTTGGTTTTTTAACTTCTGGAATAGCTGGATTAAACGTTTTAGTTGCCTTCTTGCCATCCTCTGCATTCGTAATCTCAAATTTATAGTAATCCACATCTTTTCCATAAGAGAAATCCTCATATCCTAGATGATCTCTGGTGAAACTCGATTTTTTCTCGAAAAAGATTTCTGGTATAACACCAAAATTACTAGACATAGGACCCTTTAAATTAGGTTCGAAGTTTATAGATAGATTACAATCTTCTTTAACAGTAGAAGGTAAACTAGCTGTATGATTCGCATGATAAACGTTAACATCTGCGCTGAACGCATATACCCATTTTTGGGGGTTATCTCTATTTAACTTTTCAGTATCTACTAATAGGGTTAATACTCCCGATGCTGTATTATCCTTTACTACTACGCCATCCTTACTCGTTTTAGATGATATCGTCGTTGTTACTTTATTAGTAGAAGGATCTCTTAAACCTAATGTCCAATAGTCTACATCTTTTCTTGTATAAAATAGACCTTCCATTTGGACATCACCATACGCAAGTTCATCCTCCAATTCTCCTGTTACTTTAACTTGTACCTTTACATATCTTTCTTTTCCTAAAGGAATTGGTTTAGAGCTAACTTGGATAGCGGCGCACTTCGCTGGATTTTGTAACTTCTCATCAGGTTCTAGCTGTAATAAAGGAAATGACTGATACCATAACGATTTACTTTCCCAGCTGTAGTGATACATCATCCCGACTCCTGCTTCTCTAGGAGTTGCAACCTGTGGGATGTTCATATAGTTTCGAGGATCAGTATTAATAATTGAATAAGGAAGTACACTATAACGGTCAGAATATTTAACCMCTTGAGTTATATCAAAATTAATGGATCGAATAATATTATCTCGTGTTTTATCAAACTCTTTATTCATTACATCTTGGTTTTTATATATCGGCCCTTTGTTTTTAGGTTTATAGATATAACTGGATGGTAATGAACTCCAAGGTTCAAATACCCAATGCTTGGAATACAGCGGATTTTTGGTGCTGTCATCTCGGATCATCTGGTCATTCGGATAAAGCGTACCAAACTCATCAAATCCTAGAAAACGATATTCTCCATACGTATATTTTCCATATTTTTTATCCCATACATAGAAATGACCTTCCCCATTAGGTGGATCAATGACGCTGCTGAAATCTCCGGGCTGATAACCTTTTCTATACGACTGTACACTAGCAGGAACTTTCGTCTCATCACCATAAACAATAAGGCGTCGTTGTCCGTCTGTTTTTGGCGGCGTTGCACCGTTTAAAATCCAAGTTTTATGATAGAATTTAGAATTAAATTTAAAGCCACTATCTTTCTCATTTTTCGGTTTAGAACAAGGCTTAATTCCATCTGGAAGTTTTCCGTCATGCTGAGGATTATAACCGCATGGATTTGGAAAATCATTGAGAGTAGGAACTACTGCTGCACTAACCGCTGGTACTGCTATAGCATCCAACATAGATAGCAGCATAACAATTAACATGAGCATAGAGATTTGTCGTTTAAATGGCACACGCAATGTTGATCACTCCGTATCTATTTAGTAGTTCATTTCCAGTACATAATCCTCTTCACTTGCATACAATTTAAAGTTTTTATTATTGAACTTAAATGTCTTTAAATCGGTATACAAATCTTTTTCGTAGGCAGTCACTAGCTTCCTTAAATCTTTCCCCTTACCTACTCCTGCATAAAGCTCAAAAACGGCATCCACATATTTAGAGGTATTTGGCATCTTTTTATTAATCGGATATTGTATAAATACTTGCCTATAAGTTCCACTTGTTACACCAACTACTATTTCAGGATCAGTTCTTTGGTCGTACTTTCCCATACGTGTTAAGAACATGTATTTTTCAAACGCATCTTTACTTGCAAAAAAAGTAAGTACAGATCCACTTATATCTGTATAACCCGATTTCACATGCGTTTTAGCTAATTCCTTTAATTTATTGTACGTATCGAATTTGTATTTATCGCTGAATAGATAGATAGTCCCGTCAACTTCAGAGTAATATTGTCCTTTCAAATTAGGCTTGAACGGTGTGCGTAGTGCTTTGTCTCTTAAACGTTGCACCATCGTTAACGCTTCAGCACGGGTGACATAACGTTGCGGATAAAAGTAATTGTTAGGATAACCGTTCATCAATCCAGCTACTAAGATCATCGCTCGATATTTCCCAGCGTAAGTAGAAAATTTGTTAAAATCTTTTAGCCCACTGTTCCTTAATACAAAGTCTTCATATAAGCCATCCATGCTATTTTCATAAGTTCGATACCAAGTTCCAAGCAAATAACTAGCTTCTTCCCTTGTCATTTGTTTCTGATAACGTTTGGAATCGTTAGGAAACACATTGTCATGTGAATAGAGATAAGGGATCTTATAGAGCAGATCCACATACGGCTTCGCCCAATATCCTGTTTTCGCTGTCTCAAAACTAAACTTAGATTTACGTACCTCCGAAATGATTGTTACCATATGTCCGGGCTGGATATTCTTTAGTTCAGCAAACCAGTCTTGGGCAAACTCTTTCTTACCATCGACCGTCTCGGAGAACGCATTCAGCATCATCACGATAAACTGGTCAGCTTTCACTACATCATCAGGACGAAAAGTGCCATCCGGAAATCCATCAACCAAACCACTTTCATACGCTTTTATGATATTATCTTTTGCCCAATGTTTTGATATATCTTTGAACTTCAATTCGTTTTCACTAGCAGCTGCCGCTCTTGTCACTTCTGATCCACTCGATGCGAAGCTAATTCCACTGATTACAAAAGAGAGTGCCAATACCGTATTTATCATCTTTTTAATCATTGTCATTTCCCCCTTAAATTTTAAAAATAGCTTATTGCATAAAAGCTATCAGTTTGGCCAGTACTTTAACCGCTTCTGCTCTGGTTACTGGAAGTTCTGGCTTAAACGTACCGTCTGGATAACCACTGAAAATACTGAAATTGCTCACTATATCAATTGCTTTTCGATAATCAGCGTTAAGTGTAGATGTGTCCTTGTAAGCAGATGCTTTGACTTTATCGTTTTTCACCAACTGAATTACATTGGCGACAAGCAAAGCCACATCCTTACGCTTAAACGCACCCTTTAAATCCTTATCACTCCACTTGCTCGATACGCCAAGATCGCTAGC
>NZ_JBFUHJ010000374.1:0-5620 GCF_056402455.1 Paenibacillus sp. P4_A7
TCTAGTTGACCCCGGAACTGCGAGTAAGGAACGAATTCGAATTCTTGATTGAAATGCAAACCATTTTTCCTACGATGATTTGGAGCATATTCACAGTCCACCTTGCGCAGCTGGAAGCCTAGCAGTTTGACTGCCTCAAGAATCACCGCGGAATGGGGGTGTGGCCTTACATCTAGCCGATCCTGGTCCTTCGGATCAATCGTTTGTTTGATATCAAGACCAGTTTGAATCCACACAGGCGTTCTGCCCATAGTTACTGGCGTAATCGCCGGCAACTGAAAGGATACAGGGAATTCATAGACTTGTTCTGCTACTACGTTAAACTTCCCAGCTAGCAGGAATTTGGAGATAGTTGCTTCCACTTCTACCTTCCTATCGTTCTGTTCCATCAAATAACGCGTCATAACAAAAGCATAAACGTCATCGACTTGCTGGTCCACGCTGCCACCTTTAATTCGAACAACACCACTGATTGTATCCCCTGCATTCACAGCAGCCTGATGCAACATGAGATCTACTGTAGCCGCGCCAATCCCTACGCTTGCAAGCATTCTTTTGAACATTGACATTACTGTATACCCCMTTCTTTATGATTACGTATCATTGATACGGTGAGGAAACATAATAGGTTTCATTGTGTGCAAAAAATACTGTTGTGTTTGACAACGATAAACGATTGGCTTCGATTATCCTTCTATTTTTCGACTATTTATCGATAGGATATGGCCTTTAAAGGGCCCTTTCCTTCTGGTGGGTATGGAGTATGTAGTCATTAGTCCTAAAATGTGAAACTAATGTTAGTTATTATGGTTTTAGTGTAGATTTAATTTCAGAATCTGCAATTAATTCACCGAAAAGCAAGCGCGGACCAAGTTTTACAGCAATTACGTTCATCCTCTGACACTAAATCTCAGTTCAACCGTTATCGGCTTCATTTAATTGCAAATTTTGAAACTACTCAATAATTTGGAACAGACGATGAAGTGAATTTGAATCGTAAAAATGTTTGTAAAAAGCTTTTTGGATTCATCTAGATGTCGATTGTCACGGATAGGAATTAAGTAATATATCATTACTTAACAAGAAAGTGGAGCTGCACAAAGCATGCTCCACTAAACGGTTAGATTTGATATATGAACTAAGCGAAATAGTTGCCAGTCACCAAGTACTTATTTCGTTATGCTAACTCAGTGCTGATAGCCTATAAATGATTGGCTTCCAAGTTCGGTTATCATTCCAGATCATGTTCCACAAAACGTTTGGTAAGGATAATTCGTTAGCGAAGGCACAGTAGAGTATTCGGCCTGTTCTGGAAAGTGCGCGTAAGGACTCGAAAGAACTGTAAGAAGCCGCTCCATCACGCTGTTATCTCCTTGTTTCACCGCAGCTTCTAAGGCGTCTTCTACCCGGTGGTTGCGAGGAATTATCGCGGGATTGCTATCTCGCATCAACTGTTGCGAAGCGGTTTTTGATTCCTGCTGCCTGCCTAGTCTCTCTTGCCACTGGTCATGCCACTGAGCAAATTCCGTGGTGCCAAAAAGGACTGTTTCCTCCCCTAGCTTATCAAAGGTTAATGCTCTGAAGGTATTTGTGTAGTCCGCTTGATTATTCTGCATCATATTGAGTAGGTCTTCTATAAGGGACTCATCCTGCTGCTCTTCGTTAAAAATCCCAAGTTTTGCTCTCATCCCCATAAGCCAATTATGATGAAACAACTCGATAAAATCTGAAATCGCATTCTCCGCCAGTTTAACAGCCTGTTCCTCATCATCATGCAGCAGCGGCAAAAGAGTTTCAGCAAATCTCGCGAGATTCCACGCTGCAATATTCGGTTGATTGCCATAGGCATACCGACCATGTATGTCAATGGAACTGAATACAGTTGCTGGGTCATAGGCATCCATGAAAGCACAAGGACCATAATCGATAGTCTCTCCGCTAATAGCCATATTGTCGGTATTCATGACCCCGTGAATAAAGCCAACAAGCTGCCACTTAGCAATCAGGCTAGCCTGACGCTTGATCACTTCCTGAAGCAGGGATAAATAACGGTTCTCATCTAAATCAATATCTGAATAATGTCTTTGTATGGTGTAGTCAGCCAAGGCACGAAGCTCCTCAATAGAGCCCCATTTGGATATGTATTGAAAGGTTCCTACGCGCAGATGACTTGCAGCTACGCGGGTCAAAACGGCACCTGGCAGCTCGGTTTCACGAATAATGGATTCACCTGTTGTAACAACTGCGAGGCTGCGTGTGGTAGCAATGCCAAGCGCATTCATTGCTTCACTCATTATGTATTCTCGCAGCATCGGTCCAAGTGCAGCTCTACCATCGCCACGACGGGAGTAAGGAGTTCTTCCGGAACCCTTAAACTGAATATCAACACGTTCACCAAGTGGAGTGATCTGTTCGCTAAGCAGCAGAGCCCTCCCATCCCCTAACATGTTGAAATGCCCGAATTGATGCCCAGCATAAGCTTGAGCAAGAGGCAAAGCGCCTTCCGGTATCTCGTTGCCAGCAAGTACAGCTAGGCCTTCATTGCTTTGTAGCGATTGAACGTTCAACCCTAATGAAATAGCCAATGTTTCATTAAGAATGATCAGCTTAGGTGAATGTGCTGGCGCTGGGTTTTGCCTGGTGAAAAGAGTTTCTGGCAAGCGAGCATAACTGTTTTCAAAATTCCATCCTGTTTCCAATGTTTTGTTGTTTTCTGTCATCATAACCCCTCTTTCGTATGTTATATGTACCTTAACTTTAGCTTTGTCCACTAAATTAACATTCATTATCTTTCAGCCCATTTAGTCAGTAGGTTTTACTTAATTCTTTTATTATACTCTTTTCAAGCGAAAATGGGCGCCCTCTTCTATACAGCCCAATTCTTGTTTTAATTTGAATGTATTTCATCCAATCAAACTCCCCAATAATCCAAAGTATTTATTCCAGACTGTATTTCATCCAATCAAATCGTAACATTTACTGAAAAATATCTTTAAACAGCAAATTTGATTGGATGATTTCCATTCAAACACATATTAAATCAAAATTTCAGTTGTTTGAATGGACAAAATCCACTATTAGCACTACGTTAGTTATAGTGGGTTGATTATTTTGTGAAAATTCTACTGTTATTACAACTGTTACATCAGTATTGTTTACGGCATTAAATAGTTTGTTTATTTAGGAAAAATTAATATCATTAAATGGTTGGCAATTTAGCATTTCTCGAAGCTTTAACTCATATAGAGTATTCGGCCTGTTCTGGAGAGACGTGATAGGACTTGAAAGTACCTATATTCAAATGGCTAAACGGTCACCCTGATTAACAACTAAAAAACCACACTTCAGTGAAGTGTGGTTAAGGTAAATCCATTCTGCTTATCTCTTATTTCGACCCTGTTTTTCTTTTATAAACTTTCTAGCATTTTTCATGCCGCCTACTCCAGCAAACATCGTATTGAATTTTTCGGCTTCAATCTGCTTTGAGCTTAAGCCAACATATTTTGCTTCTTTCTTCAGCTTCCTATAGCTAGCAAGCCGTTCTGCTGAAATCATGCCGTCATATATTGCCTGCTGCACCGCGCATTTCGGTTCATTTTCATGGGAGCAATCCGTGAATTTACACTCGGAAGMAAGACTCTCAATATCCGAAAAGGATTTAACCAGGTCCGCACCTTCAAGTCCAAGCTCCCTCATGCCCGGCGTATCTATAATAACCCCGCCATCAGGTAATACAATAAGCTCTCGTCTCGTCGTAGTATGTCTGCCTCTATCATCATTTCTTGTTTCATTGGTCTCCATTGTGTAAGCGCCAAGAAGCCGGTTAATTAAAGTAGATTTCCCTACACCTGATGAGCCGATAAAAGCAAAGGTTTTCCCAATTACCATATACTTATGAATCGAAAGAAATCCATCTTCCGACAGACCCGAAGTAACGACCACATCTACGCCAATCRCAACAGTGGAAACATCATCTAGTTTCGTTTGCAAATCAACGCACAGATCTGATTTCGTAAGGATAACCACAGGTATTGCACCGCTATCCCATGCAATGGACAAATAACGCTCAAGTCTGCGTAAGTTAAAGTCATTATTAAGTGCCATGCAAATAAAAACGGTATCCATATTGGACGCAACAATTTGTACATCATTTGAAGTTCCCGCTGCTTTGCGTTCAAAAGCACTTTTGCGCGAAAGTACATGATGAATGATCGCATTCCCATTTGAGCTATCTGTCCTATCAAGCATGACAAAATCACCAACTGCAGGGTAATCCGATAATGACCTGACCTCAAAGCGGAATTTCCCGGAAATCTCGGCGGCAAGTTCTCCATCTTCCGTTATTACTTTGTAAAGGTCTTTATGTTGAGACGAAATACGTCCTAGCTTCAAATTATTATATAACAAAGACTCCTGTATAAACCTTTCAGTAAGCCCCGCATTTTTCATTGTTAATAAACTCATTTTTATCCTCCTAAAGTTTAAATGATATCCTTTGGAGGTTTTGTGCTTTTTTTATTATTTCGCACAACCCTCCCCGTTTGCTACAATCTGCACTACAATCGAAATCGTATTTTTGTTATACATAATACAACCGCTCCCTTCAAATAAAGTTAACTAACAATATAGCTTAGATCCTGTGAATATGCAATTTCAATCAATCATTGTGACCATTACGCTTTAAAAGACCGAGATAGGCGGAATCCAAGATCATCTATGCAAAATGTCGGATGGCTGCGTCGACGACAAGTTGCCCCACAACCCCGGGCTTCCTCAGCCCAACTGCCTCCTCGAAAAATTCGGTAGGAGCCATACACATTCTCATCGTATAAATCCCAGCACCACTCCCAAACATTCCCCAACATATCATACAATCCCCAAGCATTTGGTTCCTTTTTTCCTACTTCATGTATTTTCCCATCTGAATTTTCATTATACCATCCAATTTGGTCAAGCTCTCCATATCTATACCCATTAGTCCCTGCCTTACAGGCATACTGCCACTCCGCTTCTGTAGGAAGGCGATAGCCGTCTGCTTCCCAATTACAGCTTATATTTTCAGTATTATTAGTTATTGAATAACACTCCATCAATCCAGATTTCTGAGAAAGCAGATTACAAAAAGTAATGGCATCATGCCAAGAAATATTCACAACTGGCTTTTGATCTCCATCAAAAGAATTAAGCGTTTCCTTCGTAATAGAAAGATACAATTCCGTAGTTACAGGATATTGGGCTAGAAAAAAAGGCTTTATTTCGGCCTTCCATTTCTTTTTTGTTCGATCATCTCTTAGCTCCAATTCTCCACTCGGAATCTTGACCATTGGATAATCAACATAGCTATTCATTGCATTTGTCACTCTTCCATCTAAATCCCATACCATCACGTCCTTTTTAAAATATTTTACCGTATTGTGGTAATTTAACGAAAGTGAAAAAATGACTATAACCAAACAATCCTTAAGCAGCAAAAACACTCATTCAGCCCCTAGAGGTTGAAATGAGTGCTTGTTTTTTTAATATGTAATGACCAAATTAACAAGCTTCAGTCCTTATCCGTAAAGAACGAAAAACTGAAGTTCATGTCCTTGCTGCTTCAAATAATTGTAGAGCTGAGAGC
>NZ_JBFUHJ010000375.1:0-5613 GCF_056402455.1 Paenibacillus sp. P4_A7
GTTAGAGAGACGCAGAGTAACCGATATTTTTGGTAGATACGTTGCGCCAGAGGTCGTTAATCAAATTTTGAAAAATGGCGAGGAAGGCCTTAAGCTAGGCGGGACGCGCCGTGAATTAACTGTTTTGTTTGTTGATATTCGCGGGTTTACACCACTCTCGGAGCGCGCGGAGCCAGAGGAAGTCGTTGAAATATTGAACGAATATTTAGATTTGGTAGCTAACTGCATCTTTAAGCATAATGGTACATTGGACAAGTTTATTGGAGATGCGGCAATGGCGATATTTAACGCTCCGCTGCTGCTGGAAGATCATCCGATGAAAGCGGTGGAAGCTGCTTGGGCGATGAAGGAAGGTTCGGCGGCACTAGAGAAGAAGCTGACAGAACGGTTTGGTTTTGGCGTTAAATTTGGAATAGGTATTCATACCGGACCAGCCGTCTTTGGCAATATTGGCTCGAAGAGCCGAATGGACTATACGGCTATCGGTGACACCGTCAACACATCGGCACGGCTGGAAAGCAATGCAAAGCCAGGGCAAATTATTTTGAGCGAGGCTGTTTATGAGGTAGTCAAAGACCGTATAAGTGCGATTTCTCTAGGAGAAATCAAGGTAAAGGGCAAAGAGCAAGGAGTAACGATCTATGAATTGGAGGGGTTAAAATGAGAACGATCAAGCTATTATTCATCTGTTTGCTAGTTATGACGTTAGTTCTTCCTACGACGGCTATTGCTAAGGATACGGATAAGGCTGGTAAAATTACGGYAGTATCAAGCAAAGCAGAAGTGAAAAAAGGCGGAGGGTCGAAGAAATTCAATGCTTTTAAGGGAATGGCTATCACTAAGGGTGATACGATTCTGACGGGCAAAGACGGTAAAGTAACGATGGAGCTGGATAGTGACAAAGAGGTCACGATAGGCACGAATACGATACTTACCGTAAGTGAATTGGTGAAGAGCGCTAAAGCACTGGGAGGCAAAACAAGCCTCAGCCTATTGAAAGGTAAAGTGGTTATCAAAATCAAGAAGAAGCTAGACGGTGATTCCCGTTTTGAAATAGAAACGCCTACCGCCATTATGGGCGTAATGGGTACGGAATTTGTAGTGGAATATGAAGAGGAAGAAAGTTATGTTGCTGTGTTTGAGGGGGCTGTCTCTACTAATCACGGTCAAGCTACGCGCACAATCGTTAATCCCGACGAGCAGCTTCAGTTGGACAAGTCTGGTCAGGGTCAGAAAGAAACGCTTAATCCAAACGACTTGCCACTTATCGGATTGGAAGCATTGCTGTCGCACCTTCTAAGTACTGGGAATGCGAGCGAGGCTGAACTGAATAACATCAAGCAATTAATAGAGAAGAAAAAGCAAGAGGCTGCAGCGGAATTGGACAATGTTAACGGGCCCCAAGTACCACAGGAAATAAGGTATGAGGATGCTACACCGCCGCCAGTACCTGTTCCAACGCCAACACCGGGACCGGAGGAGACACCAGCACCGGAGTTGGATATTGAGGCATTAATGAATAATAAATACGAATACATGGAGGACGATCGAACTTTTTATTTGCCGTTTACAAGTTTGATTGCTTTTAACACTAGTGATGGACAATCACCAACAGATGGTCTTGAAATAGTGAATGTAGAGGTATGTGAAGTGATTTGCTCCAATTTAGGGAGTTTTCAACCATGGGATTACATTGAAGAAGTAAGTATTGAGGGAGAACGTTTAAAGATAACCTTTCATAAAGATGTTCCTTACGGTTCAGAGCTAAGATTTACTGTTCATTCTAACGTATTGAAAAATGCAGAAACAGGTGAAATTCAAGAGTCTGAACTGAAAACAGGTGAAGGCTTCCGTTTTTATTCTGAACCTAATCCCAGTTCGATAACTCTTGTAAAAGAGGAGCAACCAGGGTCTGAAAGCCCACGTGATACAAAAGTGATGATTCCTACTCTAGGTTACATTATAGAGGGGGTTCTAGTTGAGTCAACAGGAGAAGGGACGGCTGTATTTCCGGGGATTGAATATGGAATAGTTGGAGAAAAGAATGACACTATCTTACGAATCCATCACGACTACTTAAAAAGTCTTGCAGTTGGTTATTATAAAATTAAAGTTTCTTTATATAAAGATAGAATAACAAGCGGTGGATCAGAGAACCAGCATGCGGGTGATGTGTATATTGATCTTGAAATTCGGTAATATGCACTTGGTTAAGATAAAGTAACTTTTATCTTCAGATATACGACAGCCATAAATGACCACTAAGAGTCGTCTATTTCACAGGTTGAACGAAAGGAGAATAACGAGATGAACAGAAAGCTTCAAGTATTAACAGCTGGTACAGCGCTTTTTACGGCATTAGTAGTTGGAAATGTATCGGTGCTGGCGGTATCTAGTACGCAGTATGGTGTTGATAGTGTTGCAGTAAATGCTAAGAGTACTAATGTAACTTACGTGATAGAGAACATAAATCAACCTTGGGGACTTGCTGCTACAGCAGATGGCGGTATGATTATCGTTAACGCCGCAGGTAACGAGGTAAGCAAGTATATGAATGGCGAGATATTATCGCTAGCTGGTCAAACAAAGAGCGGTTATTACGATGGCATAGCTTCCGCGGCACTATTCAACAACCCCACATATACGGCAGTTGATAGCAAAGGCACGGTGTACGTGAGTGACACCGATAATAATGCGGTTCGCAAATTAACGAATGGTAAAGTTTATACAGCTGCCGGAAACGGCAAGGCTGGTTACAAGGAAGGCAAATTTGGCGAAACGGAGCTGAATGCTCCCGCAGGCTTGGCAATCGACGCCAGCAATAATGTTTACGTGGCAGATACGCTTAATCATGTTATTCGCAAAATAACGCCAGAGGGCATCGTATCAACGTTCGCGGGAATAGGTTTGGAAACAGGAGGCTATCAAGACGGCGCAGCCTCCGAAGCTAAATTTAACGAGCCCATGGGGCTTGTGTTTGATGAGAAGGGCGGCCTATACGTAGCAGATAGCGGCAATCATTTGATTCGTTATATTTTTGAGGGGAAAGTAACCACAGTTGCAGGCAAGCCGACAGCTATTGATTCCTTGACTGGATATATGACTGGCGGTTACGTGAATGGTAAGAACAAGGAGGCTCGTTTTAATCGTCCTCGTGGTCTCACATATGCGGATGGCGTGTTATTCGTTGCCGATAGCCTGAACAACCGAATTCGCGCCGTTCAAGCGGATGGAACAACGGTTAATATTGCAGGACAAGGTGATCCGGGCAATACGCTTGGATCAGTAGAGAAGGCACAATTCAACCAGCCCTCAGCAGTTGCTTATGTATCAGGGAAGCTATATATTGCTGACACTCTTGGCAATAGTGTGAAAGGGATCAATATCGATCCCAAAGCGCTTCAACCTGTTCAAAGCAAAGAGGATCTACTTGCTGGAACTGAGCTCCTTCCCGCTTATGAGGATATTCAAGTGTTGGTGAATGGTAAGCAAATGGAGTTCCCTTCCGCAAAGAAGCCATTCCATCAAGGTGGGAAAGTGTACCTTCCTGTAAGATCGCTATTTGAATCTATTCATGTAGAGGTAATATGGCAGGCGAAGAGCAGAGAAGTACTTCTAACATCGGAAAACTGGAAGCAAATTTTGAAGCTAAATGAAAATGTCCTTATTCAAAAAGGAACAACGTATATAGAGTCTAGCTACTTTGAAAAAGTGGCCGGAGCAATGGTTGTATATGATGAAGAGTCCAATGCAATTGTAGTGAAAAGCGGTAAGTAACAAGGTCTTATAGCAAAAAGATTAGAAGCTGTCTCATTCGTCAATGACGAGGGACAGCTTTTTTTTCTGCAATATTTACAAAACCCTTAAAGAGGGCTTACTTAGCGAAAATAATATTGAGGTATAGTTCAAGAGAATAGACAGAAACAGATATGCGGATACTACCAACAATAAACCATTTGGAGGATGAATAAATCATGAAAAACTTCTGGTTTAATAAGCGGCTAACACGGGGTATGATTTTCGCTTCGATCCTTGTCATTATTTCTGCCTGTAGCGGCATAAATAGTAAGGGGAGCGAAACTTCAGATCGGACATTTGATAAATACACCTATTTGAACGCTAACCGTCAAGGAACCATTTCTTTAGCAACGTTTTCGACGAATAATAAGCTTGCAGAAATTCAACCACAAAGCTGGAATGATCTGAAGCATGGAAATAGTAAAATCATTATCGGTGATGTTGTTCACGATGAATATGCACAACTGGCAGTACTTTCTGCTGCTATAGCTTTTGGAGGCAATGCATCAAACATTGAACCGGGAATTGCCTTTTTTGAGGAGCTTGCCAAACAAGGTCGTCTTACAAGCGGAGAAGCGTGGCAGGGTGATGAAAGTGAGACGGAAGTAAATCTGGTCAACCAAAATAACGGGTTAATCCCTAGTGGACTGTTAGGCCAGCTGCAAATAAAKGATCATAGAGCTTGGGAAGAGACCTCCTATTTTCTACCTGATATTTGGCGAGATCGTGTGCTGACTCATATGCATTAGTGCATCCTCGTGATGCTCTTTTTTATATTCTAGGGTTGGCTTGGGGGCTCGTTTGAAATATATATGGTGGAAATAGGTTGGTTTAGTGGAAGTATCGAACAAATAGGCTCAGAAAGTGGTATAATTAATATATGACGTCAAAATAGATCACTGGTCAAGAACTAGAAGGGTTGCGGGTATATGTTTGTATCTGAGGACTGGAATCAGAAAGTTAAAAAAACGTTTAATGCAACTAGCAATGAAGTTGTATTAACTATTTCTGAAGCTGGAGATTTGTTGGGGCTTACTAAGGACCAAATGAAGGTTTATGTAGATAAAAATAAGCTGACTAAAGTTCCCATTTCGAGAAGTGTGCACAGATATCTTCTATTGAAAAGTGAAATAGATGCTATAGTAGCAAATGGTTAAGCGTATAACTTAAGCAATTGATGAGGCACCTCTGACTTTAGAGTCGGGAGGTGCCTTATTTGTGCTGATTAACCAATTCTCGGAATCACAAATGCTCTCTCCGATTTTTCGAAGCCAATACGCGGGTAATATTCCATTGCGGTCGGCGCAGAGATCAATAATAAAGTAACCTCTTCTCCTAAGTAGTTCTTCAGCTTTGCAATAAGCTCTGTTCCAATTCCAGTCTTTTGATAATCCTTACTTACTGCCAAGTCCGATAAATAACAGCAGTAGGTGAAATCCGTAATTGCTCGTGCAATTCCAATTAGTCGTTCTACATCCCAGGCTGTAATCGTTACATCGGCATTATCAATCATTTTTTGGATACGCTCCAGATCATCTACTGGACGTTTAATGCCAGAGCTTCTGAATACATCTGCAACATCTTGGGAAAGCAGCGGAGTATTTATTTTATACGTAATGGTCATATGTACACCTCTTTTGTTTTTTTTATAATCATATAGATGTTTGGAAAAGGTGAGAAGGTCCAATTATAAAAACTTCTATTGGACCATTTATATCATTTTAATTAAGAGCATGAATGTTTACTGACGTGAATCAAATGGTGATACAGAAGAAAACCCGCCATAAGCTTATCTGCTTAATGGCGGGTTAACAA
>NZ_JBFUHJ010000376.1:0-5612 GCF_056402455.1 Paenibacillus sp. P4_A7
GTCATTCATTTTGTTGTCAATAAAGGTAGCGTCACGGTTCGCAGAAATACGTGAGCCGTCAAAATGATTGTTCTTAATAAGCGCTCCTTTGAACGGATTAGAAATGGCAAGGCCAATTGCACCTTTAGAAGCAAAATGATTGTCTTCCACAATCGCATCATATCCGTCAAAAAGAATGAGATCATATCTCGCATTATTATAAAACGTATTTCCTTTAATCGTTATGTTGCTGTTACGATTGCCGTTTTCATAAAAGCCCCCTTCAACATCAATTCCTGATTGCGGCATCGTTCCTTTCATATCATGTAATATATTATTTCTAATGAGGACATTATCGGCTCCTCCAATTGTAATTCCCTGACGCCGGTTGAAAGCAAATTCTGAATTTTCAACAATAGCGTTTTGTGTCAGGACTCTGTTCCAATACTCGATGTATATATCTTTCTTAGCTGGCTTATTAAAAACGAGATGGAAATAGTTGGCCCCCTCAGGAATATCAATGATATCCCGCACTTCTTTATTAGTCAGCTTTTTAATTAACGTTCCATTAGCTTTAAAAATGTAAATGTCATACTTCCCAGGTAGATTTACAGCATTAGACAATTCAAAATAACGTTCTTTTTGGAATATTGCATTTTTAAAATTTAACGGCAGCTTCGTTCTAATCTTTTTAGCATTATTAATAGGTCTGCCTTTATCATCAAGTGCTCCTGATTTAAAATCGTCGTCACGTAAACCCTTCATCATCGTTCCTTTTCCGCCTAATGCGAGACCATCTCCCGTTAAGTTTACGGCCTTTACCCCATCAATCTTCACATTATGAGCACCTTCTATTAAAATTCCATAACCGGATTCATGCGTCCCAGAGGTGTGTTTGGAGTCCTTTTTTGAATAATCATGCGTATCTTTATCTCCACGATAAGTACCACCCTTAAGAGTTACATTATTCGCTCCATATCCAATAAACATAATCTCATAGCGTTCCTTCGTATTTGTCTCCTTTTGAATGACCGCATCGGACGGCATTTCAAATGTCATATTGCTAACCATATTAATATGGCTGTCTTTTGCAATAAAGTAAGTGCCGGACGGAAGCAGGACTTTTGTTTTTCCATTTTTGTTCGCCCATTTTAGCATATTGTTAATACCTGTAGTTGTGCTAACGGAATGTGTGCCATCATTATAAATACCCCACTTAGCTAATTCGACAGCATATTGGTTAGTTTCTACAGCAGTCACAGCTGATACATTATTGGATGAAAAAGTAATCGGTAATAAAACAACTTGAACACTGAGCAGCAGCCCCATTATTAGGTTTGTTATATTCACTTTAGTCCTCCTATTTTCTTTTTATTTCAACACAATAGATCTTACTACCCCTCCTTTTAATGGATAATATTTACTGTATTACTATACCATTATCAAAGTTCTTTATAAAGAACGTTGTATAGGAAATAAAAAAAGCATTTATCCCACCTTTCATCCAGGTGAAATAAATGCTTCATATTCCTTACAACAATTTTAGCAACGGCTCATAAACACCATACAAAATAATATAGAAAACAGCCCCAAGAGCGGCTCCAATATATGCACCGTTCAATCGAATACGCTGCAGATCCGTTTCCACCTTGCTCTCGATGAAGTAGAMCAGCTTTTGTTCGGTGAAACCGTCCAATGTCTTTCGAACGATCGTTCCAATAATTGCATGCTCCGTATCGATCATTTTATGAACAAATTTTTGCGCGTACGTCTCCAACCAGTCCTTCGTTTCCTGATTTGACATAAACCATTCCCAGTAAGTCTTTATGATTCTGTTAATCAATTGCTTCATATCTTCTCGATTAACTTCTGACGTACTTTGAACGATGTATTTCATTTCGGTATCCTGCGTCAACATTTGTCTGAAATTACTTAACACCGCTTCGATTGATGGCAGCAAAGAGATTTTCTCAAGCATCTCATCACGCCACTCATTGACCGCAGCTGAGACATCTGCACGGTTTTGCAAGCTGTCTGCCAGCTTATACACCATATTCTCCAAAAGAACACGAAGCTCATGCTTTGGATCTCTTAGATCATTTATTAATTTCTGCAAATCACTGTATAACGTATCTGCCGCGTCGTCCAGATTAAGAGCATTCGTCGACTCCGCGATTTCTACGGCCATCTTTTTGACCCATTTGGAGAAAATACTGCCCTGGCTCACAAACTTCTCCTTCTCTTTGGTAAGAAGGCTGCGGATCGCCCGCTTCGTCTCATCACCCGCAGCTCGAGAAGCTGCATACTCAACAATTTGGCTAACCGCTTTTTGGAAATTCCCCTTCTCCATTGCCCATTTCAGCGCTTTCCCTGCATACGGAGCCATATCGATTTTCCCCAAGCCTCTACGTGCCTGCTGGTCCAATTGAATAGATATACCCTGCAAATCAATCTTCGCAAGAATGCCTGCTACAAGTGTCCATGCTTGCTCTGAAACCGACCCTGCTGGCCGGCGTTCAACCCACGATATTGCGATTTCTACTAGATGAAGCTGTTTTACTTTATCCTTCAGCATTTCTTTGCCTAACAACTGCTGCTCAACCATAGTTGCTACGCCGTCAATTAGCTTATCCCGATTTCTAGGGACAATCGCGGTATGGGGAACCCATTTCCACCCAAAGGGATGTCTGAACAACACTGTGACGGCGAATAGGTCAGCAAGTGCGCCCACAAGTCCCGCTTCCGAAGTGTATAGCAGCATTCGCGGCCACCACTGTTCAGGAAAGCGATACACACAGTAAACAGCTCCTATAAATATAAAGGCTAATATAAGTAGACTTCTATTCGCTTTTTTTCTCATCTCCATATTGCTTTAACCTCCAATCCAAAACGTTAGCAAATGAAGAACGACCCCGATCAGCGCGCCGACAACGGTTCCATTAATTCGAATATACTGTAAATCTCGACCCGCCTTCTCTTTAACCAAGAGAATAAGCTCCTCCTCGGAAAATGTGCTTAGCTTGTCATGCACTGTCTTTCCGATATAGGAATGCTTCATCTCCATCCATTTGAGTAGTGTCGTTTTTACATAGAGATCGATACGATTGAGCAACAATGTGTTGCTATCGAGTTGGGCAACTCCCTGCTTAACCTTGTTTTTGATCCAGGGATATCGCTCTGAAGCTCCTCTATTCTCGGACATTGCCTTCTGGTGCAGTGCTTCTAGTCCTTCTTTAATATAGACATCAAGCTTGATATCCTGTCTGATGGATGCAAGCAGATTCAACTTTCCTTGCTCTATTCGATACCGTAACTCTTCGTCTGTCCGTAATCGGTGAACGAATTGTTCGATCAACTCCTTCAGCTGTTTTCTTTGCGGATGCTCTGGGGATGTGAACTCCTTCATGAAATTAACCAACCATATTTGAACCTTTTCAGTTATATTTCCTGCTTCTAAGCCAGCCGAATAGTCAATAAGTTTGCGTCGAAATTTATCTCCTTCGTATGAACGAATAGCCGAATCTACAATTTGTCCAACAATTACAAGAAATTGCGGAGATTTTACAAGCTTTATCAGCTCTTGAACAATAAATTCAATAATACGGTCGTCATAACGATGACGGATCGTCCAATCCCCAATATCTGCGGCTATTTCCGAAACCTGAACCATATCGGCATGATCAAGCATAAAAGCCTGGACCGATTGTGCCAGCTCCTGCAAATCAACCTTCGTTAGAACATCATCCGCTAGCTGCTGCAAAATATCGTTGACGCCTTCTTCGCCGCCATGCTGCTTTAAATAAGTTACAAGTACATCTGCGATGTTATATTCATCCAACCTTGCCTTAATATTCGGAATAGTAAGCAACTCATTTTGTACCATCTGTACAAGCTCGCCAATCAGTCTTTCTCTGTTTCTCGAAATAATATTGGTCCCCATCCACCTGGGCCAACGAATATGAAGCGGATTGCCAAACAATGCGCTGATAGCAAAGGAATCGGCTAACCCGCCAATTGTTGCGGCACTAAATAGTGAAAATAACAGCCCCCCCACGAAGGAATCGTGAAATGGAAAAGCGGCCATTATTCCGATGGCTGAAAAGAGCAGTGCTAGATCAGCTTTTTTCTTGATGCTAAATTTATTCATATGCATGCTCCGATCCTTTTTGTCAATAATGATAATTATCCCATAACTATAGGGTTCGAAACAATAGAACGCTTATTGAAGTAAAAATTACTCTACAAATACGATATTATTCCTCAAAAATCCCAAAAAATAGGCGTGCAGACTATTGTTAGCCTGCACGCCTCGATGATGCTGCTTAGCTAGGTCAATCGTAAACGAATGGATTAAGATTTTTACTGAATGTTTGCTGAATCCTGGCAATAACGGATGCATATTTCATCAAAAAAGCAGATAATATACATGAGTTCATTCATAGGAGGAACCGTACATGTCATCCTTTAAAGGAATAAAAATATTACTTGTCGATGATGAACCAAATATATTACAATTTTTGGAGCTTGGATTGATGAATGAGGGATTTGAAGTGAGAACCGCCCTTGATGGGGAAGCAGCACTTCAAGACGCAGCAGCCTTTAAGCCGCATGTCGTCATTTTGGATGTCATGATGCCCGGGCTGAGCGGCTTCGAGGTTTGTCATGCGCTGCGAGCAATAGGTGATAACATCGCTGTTATTATGCTGACTGCCAAGGATGAGGTCGAAGACCGCGTCAAAGGGTTAACGCTAGGAGCTGACGATTACATCGTGAAGCCTTTCCGCTTCAGCGAACTTCTAGCTCGGATCGGTGCGAGACTGCGTAATCAATTTCCAAACTTGCTCGGAGAAGCTGTCTATGGACCATTCCGTCTTGATGATCGACGAAAGGAAATCATTTACTTGGAGAAAGTACTCGAGCTTTCACCAACGGAGTTTGAGCTGCTTCGATTTATTATTTTGAACAATGGCGTCGTTTTAAGCAAAGCGCTAATTTTGGATAAAGTGTGGGGCTATCAATTTGGCGGGGAAGAAAACATTGTCGAGGTGTATATTCGATCTCTGCGCGATAAGTTAAATGACAAAGATCATCGACTAATCCGCACACTCCGAGGTTCAGGCTATCGATTGGACTTAACATGAGAGCGCCACGATTCAAGACTCTAAAGCATTTCTTCGTCCCGCGTTCACTGCGTTATCAGCTTTTAAGTCGTTCCTTACTCGTTCTAGCTGCGTTATTTCTGCTGATCGGCGTTCTTCAATATATCATTATGAAAGATTTTGTTTATGAAAATAAGGCCGAAGCGCTTAGCGCACAAATCATGTCCATGCCTGCCGATTGGTTTAAAGATCCGCATTCCAACAATGGACCTGACTCTCGACAAGAAACAAATAATGATAAAACTAACATGAATAATCGTCCGCAAAAAATGCATCCTAATGGACCTTTTTTATATCAACCGGGTCTGACGCTTGCATTTATCAATCCGCAGGGAGATGTTACTGATTTATCCAAAAATGATGAAGGCAGCTTACCGCTACTCACAACCGTGCAATATAATCAAATTTATAGCGCACTTCTAGAGCGTAGATCGATAAAATATAAAATAATGGACAATGACAAAGGGAAAGAGC
>NZ_JBFUHJ010000377.1:0-5586 GCF_056402455.1 Paenibacillus sp. P4_A7
GGTATTACCCAGGTATATTCGTTACATACGTTCCAGATGGCATTCTCAAGTCCAGTCTTCCATGCTTGCTTATTCTCTGTCATCGCAAGCATGCTGAACGTATGGATTCCCGCGTAGAAGTAACCCTGCTGTGTCTGATATATGGCTCTGTCGCCTGTATCACCAAACATAGTAAACTCCGAAAAAAGCGGCTGCCGCACAGGATTTTCAATCAAATCTGCTGCTTGCTTCTCCAGAGAACGCCAGAAATCCGAGTAGTTCACGTCTTCCCTGATTCGTCTCCAATTATCAGAAGCAGTTGCCTCTGAATAAAGTGTACGAGGGAGATGCTGCGTTTCCTCCAATGCATTTTTAAGCTGCCGAAAAGTTAATTGTTGAAGCATTCAAACCCCTCCTTTAATGAAGTTATTTGGAACCACAACATCGAGGCTTGTACGGTATTCATCTTGCTTTAGCCCTATCTGATCAAATGGAATAGAGGGAAAGCCAGAAATTTTCTCATAAATGATCGAAGTGTCGTTTAGTGCAAAATTACAGTTTGCCATATCGATAAAACCGGCATCTTCACTATCTGTCAATTGTATATTATTTTCGATTGTACCGTGTGTTTTCGCACTGCTTGCTATACTTCCCTCTGGCGTATTGTATAGCACATTATCCTTAACTATATTCCCCTTAGGTATCTCCGGGTCATCTTCCCATACATTAACAAGCTGTGGATATTTACTCGCCCACGGCTCCTGCTTATATGGAACGTTCATTAAATTTTTATAGTTTGTTCCATTTGGTGCTTCAGCATGGTAAGCAGCCCAGCCTTCTCCACGATCATCCAGGCTCATAAATTTGCCGCTGTCGATAATAATATTGTGTTTAACCACATTATCACGGCCGCCACCAATCAAAAATGCGCTATTTGCAACTTCGTAAAAAACATTTCCTGTTATTTCCGCACTACTAAGTAAATCATCGAGATAAATGGCGTACGAACCAAGACCCCCGTTATCRATAATGTTATGGATATAATTATTTTTAATCACATTACCTCGATAGGTCCAATCACGTAATGAGTAAATGACACCGGCATCACTAGTCTCCTGACATACATCATAGATTTCATTTAATGCAATAACATGGTCATTTCCAATAAATTGAATAGCCATATGAGGTGCGTCATGGATCAGATTATTAGTCGCTCTGTTTCCTACACCGTTTAAGGAAATAGCCGGAGTATAGGTTCTTAGTATCCGAGCATACGTATAGATGTGGTTATTTTCCGCAAAGTTGCCTCCAGGCGTAAGTGTTAATCGGTTGCCCCCCAATAGATGTATACCGCCCTGTCCCGTCTCGTAAATATCACAACTTACAACCCCGTTATTACTTCCTCCCGTGCAGCCGTCGTCAACGACTCCCTCTTCCCCAATCAGTACAGCCTTCTGACCAAGACGCCTAAACGTACAATGCACGATACGATTGTCGGAACATTCCATCATCTTTATGCCATGCCCGCGGGAAATCTCCAAGGTAATATCCATGAAGGTTGTAAAATTGGTCTTATTCATGTTCACTAAAGGAGTATCCAGAACAGAAATTTGCATCTCACTACCATTTAGATCCTTTTCAGGATAGAGATAGAGAATGCCGCTAGTCCTATCTAGATACCATTCGCCTGGCGTGTTTAATTCACTTAGCATATTAAAGGCATAATATCTCTGACCGCTAATGACACCATACATACTCGGTTGTACTACTTCTATTGTTTTATTTGTGGTGTCAATAGATTTTATCTGCAAATTATCATCTGCCCAGTCCCATCTCCAGTATCCAAAAAGCCATGGATCACTTTCCTGTGCCCATTTGTCGACATGGGGATCGCTATATCGAAAAATAGGCCCCGGTTTGCTCATCCATTGATCGGCTGGGACATAGCTTTGATGACTCGGATCTCCCTCCGGCATATCCGGCATGTGATCTCGAGGAATAAATCCTTGCTCGACTACCGTTTCTGTCGTCATAAATCCTGTTTTTGGATAACGTGCTAAGGTCAATGATTCACCATTTACAAATAGTTCAGGTGCCGGTGCCGTTTTAGGCCAACCGTATCCAGCCTTAGATATTTGACCGTATTCCGTAATACCCAGTGCCTTCAAATCAATCTGTCTTATTTTATCTCTAGCTTCTTGCGGAAGCCTGTCTAAAATTACTTGATCTGTTACAGATGTAACCGTTGTCGTATCTAAGTTGTATCCACCCATTATAGAAACCTTATCATTTTCATATGCCTTATAAGTTATTGGAGAACTTGCTGTGCCCGAATCCTGTTCAGTTAACTCAAAAGATGAAGTACGGTTATACTCACCTTCTCTCAGGTAAACCGTGACCCCCCCTTTTGGTAATCCGTTAGCACTCTTTAGCTCGCGGATCGCATCTCTTGCTTTTTCCAGTGTTTTAAATGGTGCGCTGATTGTACCGGAATTTGAATCATCTCCATCCATCGCAACATAAAATGCGATTCCCTCTGACGCTTTCCTCATTTTCATCCTCCTCCTACAAGCGTAAACGGCTGTCGCCGTACWTGGCGGCAAAGCAAAGTTTCGCGGTGAATTATAAGCATTTTATAAGTGTGAAACTTATAAATTCTTATAATTTTAAATCACATGATTCGTTCCATTTTTCGCCACAACTGTTGACCATATGGCACGTCTACCCATGACTCGAAATGCGGATACATCACCTCATGCCAGTTGTTCGGAGAATGGTTAGTGGTCAGCAAGCCTTGACGTTTGCGAGTAGCGGCCTTAGCAGGCAACTCATGATAGGAGAATAAGAACCTGCCAAGAGAACCGATCATATACGTTTGATTAAAACTGTCCGGGAATTCTTCTTGCTTCTGATAATGATAATAGATATAGCTCGATGCCATCTCCGGCTTCAATCTGGCAATTGATCCTATGCGCTCTGCGTTTGAATCACTTCTATTCCAAGAATCGGCATCTATGGGCACACCGTCATGAAAAACATCTATCATTGGGATCGCAAGCCTTTGTAACACCCCACTAGAATAATCGCTCTGACCGGGCTCAAGCGGCCATTTTTCTAAGTAACGTTCGAAAGAAATCGGCCAATCCCAGACTGGTATTCTCGAACCACACACTACCTCTGCATACAAAAAAACATATAGCTCGCAACAGAACACGGAGATATGCGATATCCCCAACGCTCCCCATTCTTTAAGCAACGTACTTGCATCATCTTTGACAATTTTCTGAAATTTTCYCTCCATCCCTTTGCGAAGTTGAGAGTAATAG
The DNA here is from genome assembly GCF_056402455.1 of Paenibacillus sp. P4_A7. NCBI lineage: Bacteria > Bacillati > Bacillota > Bacilli > Caryophanales > Paenibacillaceae > Paenibacillus > Paenibacillus sp. P4_A7. The sequence goes on from NZ_JBFUHJ010000377.1 coordinate 3,306, forward strand.
AGTAGTCTTTCCATCATGCATCGTCATCCCCAATACCAAAATAAAAGGCCTTGGCATTGTAATTGCGTACTCTTGCACGCTCATTATCGTTCCACTTCTCGGGAAGCAGTCGCTCGAATAATTGTACAACATCGCTATAGGTACCAGCCATCAATGCTACCGGCCAGTCACTCCCGAACATAATGCGCTTAGGCCCAAATAGATTCGCAGTCTGACGAATATAAGGTTCAAGAAGTTTGAGATTCATACCACCTGCGGGTGTGATCATGCCTGACCATTTGCAATACACATTAGGGAAACCGGAAAGCTCATCCATGTATGCCGACCAAGGCTCTAATTCACCGTCACGAATAGGTGGAGCACCTAGATGGTTAATAGCGACCTTTAAGTGAGGTACGTGCCTAAGGCATTTAATTACAGTAGGCATATTATCAGACCCGATCAGTAGGTCGATTGTAAAACCATCCTTCTCCAACAGTCGAAGATGCTCGATCAAACGATGTGGTACTTCTTCTTTGCACCGCTCGAAGACAGAACGGTCCAACCTAATCCCAACGAATTGCGGGTTGTTACGGAAATTTCTATATTCGTCAGCGAACGAATCTGCGAACGGATCCAACCAACCTACGACACCTAGAATACGCTTATCATTACCTGCCAGTTCAAGCAGAAATTCCGTCTCAGCTACTGTAGGCGCCGCCTGTACGGCAATAAATCCACGAACGACGTCGGCAGTACCTGACATATCCGAAGGTAAATAATCCTGGTAAAGAACTGGATTACTGGGCTTAAGCCAATGATAATCGCCACGCTCTAGCTTCCAAAAGTGGACATGGCTATCGAAATAGGAAACTTCATCTCTAGTTAATGATTGATCATTAGAAGTCATGGATTGCATTCTCCTCATAATTACTCCCTACACTTGGTTACGGCCTCGAATAATCTTCGCCGTCGCACCTTCCGCTTCAGTACTCCAGGGCGTCTCATAACTCCGTTGTGAGGGTGGGCCTGCTTGTTCGTGTCATTGGATGTTACCTCCTACCAGAATGTATCATGTATCCCGCGCAGCTTGCAGACCGCTTCGGCGAAGAAATAGTCTCCATAGATCATCGGCACGTTAACATACGTTTGCTTCGGCCTATTGGCCGTCCCCATCCTTAGAATAGCTTCCTCGCTCGAATCATCCCAAGCTGTATATTTATCATTTAATTTTAAAATCAGCTTCTCGGCTGCACGGCGATATAACTCTGACTCACCCTTAGGTACCAACAAACTCAACTCCAGCATCCCACTGGCTGCACAGGCTGAAGCGCTAGAGTCCATAGCCATTCCTTCTTCCCATGGAGCGCGGAAATCCCAAGGCGGTAAGCCGTCATCAGGAACATTCGCGAGAAAAAAATGTGCTGCACGTTTGGCTGCATCGAGATATCTTTCATCTCCGGTGTAGCGTGCACTAAGCGCCATGCCGTATAACGCCCACGCGGTTCCGCGTGACCATGCCGAGTCCGGCGAGTAGCCTTGCCCACCCAGCGCTTCTTGCCTCTCTCCGGTCTCCGGATCAAAACATACAATATGGTGTGACGACCCATCCGGACGAAGAAATTCACGTAAAGTCGTATCTGCATGAAGGGCAGCCACATGCCGAAATCGAGGATCGCCTGACTCCTGACTTGCCCAATAAAGCAGCGGAAGATTCATCATGCAGTCAATAATCGCCCAGCCAACCCGCTCCGGTTGGTTCCAAGCCCGAATAAATCGGCCTTTCGCATTATAGCGCCCCACCAGATGACTCGCTGCCGTCATGGCCCGCCGCTTCGAGCTTTCGCACCCAAGCAGCTTGTACTGTGCTACGGAAGACAGGCTCCACATAAACCCTACATCATGATGCAGCGGGTAGAAGTCGGTAAGCACGGTATCCATCTTCTCTTCGATCTGAGCAGCTGTATCTTTGAGCTGTTCATCCTTCGACTCTCGATAAACCAGCCAGATCAGACCAGGCCAGAAACCATTGGTCCACCAATCCGCTTCTTCTCTGTTATATTTTCCATTAGCTGAAATATAAGGAAAATAGGAGCCGATTGATTCATTCATTCGTTCCACTTTCCCTATAATTTTATGCCAAATTTCATCAACCCACTGTGTACTCGATGCACCCGCTCCAACATTTTCGTCCATCTTAGACATTCTTCAACATCCCCTTTACCATGTTAATGGTTGACTTGGAAATAAAGAGAGCAGCCGATCCTTTTCATCTTGGGGCAAGCCAACACCATCGCAATAG
>NZ_JBFUHJ010000378.1:0-5539 GCF_056402455.1 Paenibacillus sp. P4_A7
ATTGGGATCATTGCGGATTATACGAGCCTACTGTTCATGTTCCAATCATTATTCGATGGCCGGGCCGGATTTCAGCGGGTCGGCGGGTTTCTGGGCTAGTTCAGCAGGTCGACCTGCTGCCCACGATATTAGAGGCAGCGCGCAATGAAGCTCCCGCTGGCATCGACAGATCAAAACTTACTGTACCTAAAGAGATTGATGGAGTAAGTCTATGGGAGACTATTCGAGGGAAGTCTGACAGCACCCACGAAAGAGTATACCTTAGCGAATGCGCTTGGCAAGCTGCAAGAGGAATACGTACGGCCGACTACAAATTTATTCGTACCTATGATGCGGGACCTTTCAATCGACCGCCAAGGGAATTGTACAATTTGGAAGCTGATCCAGATGAGTTGATAAATTTAGCAGATTCGTTGCCTGATCTGGCTGATCAATTCGAACGCCAGCTCGATGAGTGGGTTGTTGGCAAGCTGGCAGGGCGAGAGGATCCGATTGAGCGTCAGCTAAAGGATGTCGGCTTACCTTTTAAGAAGCGAATCGAACAGATTCTAGCGAAAGCAGGCATGAGCTGGGAGGAGTGGCTGCGAGAGCCCAAACGTGAAATTTACGACATAGCTGTTCAAAATCATCGCTAAAGTTCGAAGGAGAAATAGGACGGAGGTGAAGTACGGGTGCAGCAGATATTAGGAAGCAATAGTTTTATGAAGTATGGAATCCCTTTCTGGATCACGCGGAGAGAGCAAGCATCAACCGACGAGCATGGACATGAATTCGTCGAGCTGGTCTTTATCGTGCGAGGAAGCGGTGTTCATATATTCCAAGGCACTGATTATAATATTCGCGCCGGAGATGTGTTTATCATCAATCCAGGAGAAACACATTCTTATTACGTGGAGCCTGGGACACATATGGAGATTATTAATTGCTTGTTTATGCCTTCATTTATTCCGGATGCCTTACTCCATGAGCTCGAAATCACGGGGTCGATGGACTATTTTTACGTTCACCCGTTTCTGAAGCACGATGTACGTTTCAACCATCACCTTAATTTGCATGGGCAGGATGCTGCTTTAATTTTGATGCTCCTTGAGAGCATGATTAGAGAAATCGGTCTCCGTGGATTAGGGCATGTAACGGTGATTAAACTTCAAATGATTGAATTGCTCGTTCTGCTCTCCCGTCATTACAGTTTGATGCAGCATCATCTCAGCAATCCATATAGTTCCCCGCGTCAGTTGGACCGTGAAATTGGCGCTATGCGGATCTATGGTTATTTGGAGCGGAATTTCGATAAGAAAATTAATTTGCAAACGCTTTCCAAACTATTCAGCGTCAGCACCAGGCAATTAAACCGTATGATGAGAGAAGAGTACAAGAAGAGCGTTTTTGACGTACTTCACGAAATTCGAATCGAGAACGCCAAACGGATACTGCTTGAATCGGATGAAAAAGTCATTTCAGTAGCAACGATGGTTGGCTACGATGATCCTTCTTTTTTCAGCAGGCTATTCTTACGGTATGTGGGTTGTTCCCCACGGCAGTATCGTACAAGACAATATACCTCCACTTAAAGTATCCTATCCTGCATCAACCAGACAAATTTCAGCTTAGTCAGATATGCCCAAAAAATCTACTGTATCGGACTAGGAACACGCGGGAAGAGATTGTTGTCCAATTATTCATATAGTTGCGTGCTCTCCATCGTAACTTTGGACTCGCTTCGCATGCGTAATTTGAATTCTCTGGGTGAGCATTGATTATGACGCCTAAAAAGCTTGTAAAACTGTGCCATATTCGAGATGCCGACCTCGTAGCCCACATCCATAATACTAAGCTCGCTCGTCAGTAATAAAAGTTCAGATCGCTTGATTCGTTTATAGTTGGYATATTCCACGAAAGAGACGCCCATCGTTTTTTTGAAATATTTTATAAAATAGTGATAACTCAAATTAACCAAGGCACAAGCATCCTCGACGCAGAGTTTATCGTTTAAATGTGCGTTTACATAATCAAGAACTGGTTTTAATCGGCTTAATTCGGTTTCCCCTGTATAGTTCAGTACGTTTCGGTTATCGCTCCTTAACAATAGCAGAATTAATCTTTTGATTACGGAGCTGATGGCGATTTCGTAGCCTCTCATTCGAGTTTGTGATTCTTTGAAAACATCCATAATAAAAGCATACGTTTCCCGTTTTGCCGATTCGTTTATATCAAAAATATAGTTTAGTTTATCCAGTGGTTGAGTCAGTTCCGAGAAGCAATACAAATAGGGCATTGTGCTTTGGTCAAAATGCTTGACCAGATCGATTTGAAATACTACATAGTGCAGTGCTTCTGTAAAAGGTTGATGGGAACGGTGTGGTTGGGAGGCTCCCAAAACCATAACGTCACCCGGCCCGAGGACAACGTAGTCGTGTTTGCTTTGAACTCCTAGGTGGCCTTCTATGATTGCAAGAAATTCTACTTCTTTATGGTAGTGCCAGGGATGCCTTTCCGGAACGCTATAGTAGTGTGCTTCTGAGGAAATCTCCCATATTTTTAGAAACAGCATCGGATTCTGATAGATGACCTCTTCATTGATAGCTTCGGAGTGTGTATCAATAGTAGTTTCTATTAAGGGCATGAGCTTAACCTCCTTTTTTGAAGTATAACACTTTTGAATATAAAAGCAGCATGATTGAGCATTTCTCTTAAGGCTTGATTTTTTTATACTAAGAGTAATTAAATCAAGAGGGAGTGTTTATATCATGATAAAGGTAACGGTATGGAATGAATATCGACATGAAAAAAAAGACCCGATCGTAGGTGGAATATATCCAAATGGAATTCATGGTGCGATTGCAGGTTTCTTAACGGAAGCAGGATATGAAGCAGGTACGGCTACTTTGGATGAACCAGAACATGGTTTAACAGATGACGTATTAAAGCATACGGATGTATTAGTTTGGTGGGGACATATGGCACATAATGAAGTAAAGGATGAAGTGGTCCAAAAAGTGAAGCAGCGCGTGCTTGACGGAATGGGTTTGATCGTACTTCACTCGGGTCATTTCTCAAAAATCTTTAAAACATTAATGGGTACAAGCTGTGATTTGAAATGGCGTGAGGCTGATGAGAAGGAACGTCTTTGGGTTGTAGCGCCAAGTCATCCGATTGTAGAAGGAATTGGCGAATATATCGAGCTGGAAAAAGAAGAAATGTACGGTGAGCATTTTGATATTCCAACACCAGACGAGCTGATCTTTACAAGCTGGTTTGAAGGTGGAGAAGTGTTCCGAAGCGGATGCACCTTTATACGCGGAAACGGAAAAGTGTTTTATTTTAGACCGGGGCATGAAACCTATCCAACTTATTATAATAAAGACATTCAACGCGTAATTGTGAATGCCGTGAAATGGGCGCAGCCAGTAGATCGCAATCGTCCAGTCTATGGGAATGCGCAGCCATTAGAAAAAATATTGGCTAAATAAACGAATATACGTTTCGAAAAAGAACCAGCCTTCGTCTAAATGAAGGCTGGTTCTTTTTGATGCAATTAATCAACGTCATATGGTGTTGTTTTGAATATTCTAGTAACCAAATGCATATTTAATAGGTTCATTACATATGTTTGCTAGTAAAGAGAGAGGATTTAATAGAAATGGCACTCGGCTGACTTTCAAAAAAGAGGGGTGTTTTCATGAACAAAAAGTGGCCTGAGCTTGTTCAATTATTTCGCATTTTTATAGTCATAATGATTATAAGCTTTTCAACTACTATTTTGTTGGGTGCGACATTAGTTGCATTTAATCCTCAAATTAATATATCCTCTGGAAAAGCTGTTCATATTCCGGTAGTTTTTTTTAGTAATTTGTTAAGTTTAGAAGCGCCTTATTTTCAAGCTAAAACTCATACGATAAACTCGCAAAGCACAATGAATTTTCTACTCACCTTTTTATTAGATGTGGAGCTAAACAATCCCAAAGCACTTGTGGCTGGAATAATACCGGGAGTGGATTCAAAAAAATCTACTTTGCTATATCCAGGCAGTGACACCGAGGGAGTGATTGATTATCCTGGGAATGATGAGCGGAGCCAAAATGAAATAATTGAACCTAAAAATAACCCCTTACTTCCAAAGAAGCCTTCGACGACTAATATTGCACCACCAAAAGATAATCATACTAAAACACCAATCGATAACGAGAAAAATGCTGAGATATTTATTTACCATTCTCATAATCGTGAATCGTGGTTGCCGGAACTGCCAGATGTTGAAAAGGAGTATCTGGCTTTTGACAAAAAGATAAATGTTACTTTATTGGGAGACAGATTAGCAAATAAATTAAGTGAAGCAGGAATTAACAGCATTCATGATTCAACTGATTATCAGTCTGTGTATAGCGATATTTTCAAGAGTTCAGATTCGTATCTTTATTCGAGAAAAAAGGTCAAGGAAGCTAAGGCTGCAAATAAACAACTGAAATATTATTTTGACATACATCGAGATTCTGGACCTCGAAAAGCAACTACAACTAAAATCAATGGGATAGATTACGCTCAGCTGTTTATTATTATTGGTTCAGATAATCCGAAATGGAAGGAGAACTATAAATTTGCGAAAGAGTTCATTAAGGTTTTGAATAACAAGTACCCTGGCTTATCAAAGGGTATCTTTGCAAAGGATCGAAAGCAAGGTAATGGAGTCTATAATCAAGATTTGTCGATCAAAAATATAATTATTGAAATTGGCGGGGTTAATAACAATCGTGAGGAATCAAATCGAACTATTGATGYTTTATCCAAAGTAATAACAGAGTTATACAAGAACGATGTTGATATAAAAAAGGTTAATTCCTTGTAGCAATTGCAACAAAGTCACATGAAGGGAATAGCGGAAACACATTCTGTTTCCATTTGCACTCCTAACAAAAACAGGCTTTGTCACTGATTATCGGCGACAAAGCCTGTTTCGCTTGCGGTGGATGCTGAATACTGCCCCTTTATATCAATACTGGTTGACCTGTTTTAATAGACGCGTAACCAGCCAATGCAGCAATGGTTGAGCGCATGCCGTCTTCACCTGAGATAGGTACAGGCTGACCGCTGCGAATGGCCTGTACGAATGCACGTACCAGATGCTCATCCATATTGTCGCCCCAGTAATTCCATTGTCCTGCCGCATTTTTACGGCTGTAAAGTTCGTTGACCTGAGCAAGGCCATTCAAAGATATGACACCTTTAGTACCGATGATCTCCAAAGCGACATCACCCCATGTAGGATAAGGAGCTTTTCTTGACCAGCTTGTATCAAGTACGCCGAATACGCCATTCTCATATTTCACATGCATCATGCCTGTATCGTCCACTTTCAACTTGTCGTCAAATAAGGTGGCAGCATAGGCGTAAACTTCCTTAGGACCTGAGCCGTTGAACCAATTCATTAAATCCATGACATGTACGGTATGGTCTAGCAAAGCGCCTCCGCCAGATAGTTCAGGATCAACAAACCAACCGCTTGGAGCAGTGCCGCGATTCATTCCTTTGAAGGCAACAATAT
>NZ_JBFUHJ010000379.1:0-5536 GCF_056402455.1 Paenibacillus sp. P4_A7
GTTACAACATTCATCATCTCATTTTCCCCCTTTAGAAATGTGAGTCGTTGAGTTGTTAGCGCTTACATTGTAACATATCACAATACCTTTTGTGAAGTATTTTATAAAAAAATACATTGTTTGCTTTTACGGCATATGCTATGTTCACTGTAATGCAAAAAAATGAGGGGAAGGTTGGGTAAATGTGAATAAGCAAAACGAACAAAAAGCATATAAAGGGTTTCTTTACATAGGTTCCTATGGTACGGCGGAGGAAGTGACCATTCACGTCTGCCAATTCGACGGTGAGACTGGCAAGTTAACTGTTGTTCAGCAATTAACGGATTTGGAGAATGCATCGTATTTAACATTGCATCCAAATGGGCAACATCTGTACGCTGCAAGTGAGACTGGAACGACAGGAAATGAGGACGGGGGCTCAGTTGCCTCGTTCGCAGTGGATGCCTCAACCGGTTTACTAAGCAGAACATCGGGGAATCCGATTTTAACGCAGGGCGCGCACCCTTGTTATATAAGTACAGATCAAGCGGGCAGAGCATTATTTGCGGCCAACTATACAGGCGGGAACGTTGCTTTACTGTCGATTAATGAAGATGGCGGGCTGAATACAGCGTCTTCTGTGATGCAGAATTCAGGTGAGCTTGGTACAAATACAGTAAGACAAGAAGCACCCCATGCACACTGCATAACGCCAATGGGCGATTCAGCGTTTGTATGTGCAGTCGATCTTGGTATAGACGCTGTTGTTATTTACCGACATGATGCGGAGCAAAATACACTGACCCCGCATGGTGAATGTAAGGTACATAGTGGCGCTGGTCCTCGTCACCTTATTTTTGACCAGCAATTGAAGAGTGGATATTTAATGAATGAGCTGGATTCAACCATTACCGTATTAAAGGTCGATGCAGAGCTTGGAACATTAGCAGAAAGCCAAGTTATATCGGCTCTACCGCTTGATTATAAAGGCCTAAGTGATGCGGCAGATATTCATCTTTCTCCATCTGGACGTTTTTTGTACAGCTCTAATAGAGGACATGACAGTATTGCCGTATTTGCAGTTAATCCAAGTAGCGGCGAGCTGGCACTTATACAACATATCGATTGCGGTGGCAAAAATCCTCGCAACTTTGCGATTACGCCTGATGGCTCTTATTTGCTCGCAGCACATCAGAACAGCGGAACAGTTATCGTTTTTAGTATCGATCAAGAAAGTGGAATACTTGCACCGACCGGCTCTAAGCTCGAATTATCGAGTCCTGTGTGCATGAAGTTCGGTCAAAACTTGTAGTAATACCAGATGAGAATTAATTAAATTAGAGATAGATCGTAACAGTGGAGAGGCAGGTCCTTAGGTTATGTCAGCTCAAAGATCGGTTGCCGGTTCGAAGGGTAACGCGTTAAAATCGGCAACCGTATACACAATGTTATTTGCCATTAGCTCTGTTCATTTAATGAATGATTCCATGCAAGCCGTAGTGGCTGCGCTGTTTCCGATTTTTCAAGATTCTCTTCATTTGAGCTACGCACAAGTGGGATGGATAGCGTTCACGCTTAATATGACCTCATCTATCATGCAGCCTGTTATTGGTCTTATATCGGATAAAAAGCCGAGGCCGTGGCTGCTGCCAGTCGGTATGCTCTGCAGTATGGCTGGAATGGCAGGGCTAGGGTTTGCGCCAAACTTTTGGTTGCTGCTGCTCGCCGTCGTTTTTGTTGGACTTGGCTCGGCTGTCTTTCATCCAGAGGGTTCGCGAGTTGTCCATCTCGCAGCAGGAAATAGACGAGCCTTCGCGCAGTCCATTTATCAGGTGGGCGGCAATTTAGGTTCAGCTCTAGCACCGTTAATGACTATATTTATCTTTTTTCCACTTGGTCAGCGAGGCGCTGTTTGGGGAATGCTGCTCGCGGCTGCGGCAATTGCTATTTTATTTAAGATTGTGCCTTGGTATACTGCGCAGTTAGCCGCACATGGCGGAAAACCGCCGAGCAAAAGAGCTGGAAGCGGGAGTTCATTAGCGGCAGAACAAGCTCGGAAAAACAGTAAAATAGTAGCCTTCGCACTGTCTATACTGTTTGTAGTTGTATTCGCACGATCCTGGTATTCGGCAGCTATCGGCAACTTTTATCAATTTTATGCCGAGGAAACCTATGGCTTGTCTATTCGCGCTGCGCAGGTTCCATTGTTTCTTTTTATGGCAGCGGGAGTAGCGGGTACCTTCCTTGGAGGTATTATGGCCGATCGGATAGGGCGTAAGAAAATGATGCTCATTTCCATTCTAGGGGCTACTCCGTTTGCGCTGATGCTGCCGCATCTTCCGCTAGGATGGGTCTATCCGATAATCATTTTACTCGGATTTATTTTGCAGTCAGGGTTTTCGGTAAGCGTAGTTTATGCGCAGGAACTCATGCCAGGCAAGGTTGGAACGGCCTCAGGCTTAATAACTGGGCTAGCTTTTGGTATGGGAGCACTCGGCTCGGTCGTGCTTGGCAATTTAGCGGATGTGAATGGCCTCAGCTACGTAATGATTATCTGCAGTGTGCTGCCAGCTATCGGTGGGCTAGCTGTCTTGCTGCCGAAGGATCGCAGGGAAATTCATTAAACTATAGAGCAGCTTTTCAGCAGAGCAGACAAGAAAAGCCATTATGAATTTCTTAGCTTGAACATGTTATTGAAACAGTATTCGATGTCTTCATTTCTATTTGGGATCAACCAGTTCTTCGTGGTTGATCCCTTTTTCGTGCAATGGAAATGGATACCTTTTTCGCTCAACTCGCGAAAACAAAAATCATACATTGAATATAAACAAACATGATGATATTATGTTTGTAATATAACCAAACGAAACAAAGAGGTGTTTGAAATTGAAAATAGATGAACGTTTTTGGGAGTCGTCATTAGATGAATTAAAACAAGGCTACGTGTATGAGGAAAAAACTGAAAGCTATTATTGTTTGATTTGTGGAGATTGCTTTGAGGATGGCGAGATATTCCATGTCGAACAGTTAGGTCGTTGGTTTAAGGCACGCAAATATGCTGCTTATCATGTACAGGAGGCACACGGATCCATGCTGGATTGTTTATTAGGATTAGACAAGAAAGCGACCGGATTTACTGATTTGCAGAAAGAGCTAGTCCGACATTTTGCAGATAATCTATCTGATAATGAGATCGTGAAGCTTACTGATATAGGCAGCGCCTCGACGATTCGAAATCATCGGTTCGTATTGAAAGAGAAGGCTAAGCAGGCGAGACTGGTCCTCGCCACAATTGAACTGATGGAGCAGGGTGCTATTGCGGCACCACGTTTTGTACCGATCCATCCGAACGCTAAGCAGGTGGATGAAAGATACGCGATTACGGAGGATGAATACGAGAGCCTTCTAAAGCAGTATTTTCCAAAAGGACCTGAGGGTCCGCTGGCGTCATTCCCAAACAAGGAAAAACGGAAGATAGCTGTATTGCGACATATTTCATCGTTTTTTAAAGTTGGAATTAAGTATTCGGAGAAGGAAGTAAATGAGCAGTTAAAGCAGTTCTGGGCAGATGATTATGTGACGCTGCGCCGTTATTTAATTGAATATGGTTATTTGGTACGAGAAGAGGACGGCAGTCAATATTGGATAGGTTTATTAGGAAGTGGAGCGGGGGAGAGTGAGCCGCAAAAGACCGGGAAGCCAGAGAAGGCAGAGAAGCCAGAGAAGCAATTGAAGGGAAAACAGCAGGATGAGAGAAAGGGTGGATTAAAGATGGATAAAACACAGCGGAAAAAGCTAACGGCTGAATATCAGGAACGTGAACGAGTAATGGGTGTATATCAAATAACGAATAGCGCAAACGGTCGGATTTATATAGGTGGCACAACAAACATGGATGCTTTATGGGGAAAAGAGCAATTTATTCTCAACATGGACAGTCATACGAACAAGGAGCTGCAGAAGGAATGGAAGCAATATGGGGCTGAAGGCTTTTCATTTCTCATTCTAGAGACCGTTAAATTCGATAATCAGATTCGGTATGATTATAAAGACGTCCAGGAAAACGATGTACGGCAACCGATTGATGTTGTACGCCAATATAACAAGGAGGTATCCGATTTAAAGGAGAAGTGGATCGAACAGCTTCAGCCTTACGGGGAAAAGGGTTATCACAAGCAAGCAGTTGATGATAAAGACTAGAATAGTATTTGTGTAGTTAGTTCAAATGAAGGAGTGTTGTTTGGGATGTCTGCAAAAACAGCTGTAACGGATTCAAAAGGTAGTCTGCTTCGAAACAAGTTTTTTCAAACGATTTTATTATCAAACGTACTTCTTCAACTCGGTATTTGGGTGCGAAATTTTGCGATTCTGATGTATGTAACGGACATGACCAACGATGATCCATTTGCGGTTGGTTTGATGGGCTTCGTTGAGTTTCTGCCTATTTTCGTTTTTTCATTTATCGGTGGGACATTCGCAGATCGATGGAGGCCGCGTAAGACGATGATATGGTGTGATTTCTTGTCTGCTATATCGGTCTTTGTCGTGCTTATAACGGTTATCTATGGATCTTGGCATATGATATATTTTGCTGCATTCGTCTCAGCGATTTTATCACAGTTCTCACAGCCATCGGCAATGAAACTGTTCAAGCAGCATATCGAACCTGAGCAGCTGCAATCGGCGATGGCGATGTTCCAATCGCTAATGGCTATATTTATGGTGCTAGGTCCTTCACTGGGCGTTATTTCGTATCAAACATTTGGCATCGAAATTTCCGTTGGAGTAATGGGTATAGCGTTTTTGCTGTCTGCTGTTGTATTATTTCGAATCCCTCGTGACCGCGACGTTGAGAAGTCGTCAGAGGCAGGTGAGCGTCGTTTCTGGAAGGATTTAAGTGATGGATTCGCCTATGTGTGGCGTAGTCCGATATTAAAAGCACTTGGCGGAACATTTGCTCTAGCAGGTATAGCGGTAGGTATTGCTCAGACGCTGGGAATGTTTGTTGTCATTGAACGGCTAGGTCAGCCCAAATCTTTTCTACAGTTTATGCTGATGGTAAATGGTATTGCGATGCTAGTTGGCGGAGGACTGGTCATGTTGTTAGCCAAAAAGGTATCGCCGCAAAAGCTGCTCGCGCTTGGATTGCTAATCAACTCCATCTGTATGGTAGGAACAGGCTTATCGACGAGCGTTCCAATTACGCTTGTGCTGCAATTTATTTCTGGGATCGGATTCCCATGCATACAAATTGGAATTAGTACATTGATCCTACAAGGGTCGGAAGAATCGTATGTGGGCAGAGTTAATGGCGTACTGAACCCAATGTTCATGGGGACGATGGTTATAATGACGCTGGTAGCTGGACAACTAAAGAGTATGTTCCCTCTTGTCGAGATTTATTCCGTGGCCGGTGCAGTGATGTTTCTTGGTATGTTAATGCTTATTCCAGTGTTTAAGCATAAGCCGTTAATAACGCAAGCTAACGGGTAGATCTGTAAAGTATAAATTGTAAAAAGCTCTGCCGATTACAAAAAAAAAGTGGTATGGATTGACA
>NZ_JBFUHJ010000380.1:0-5513 GCF_056402455.1 Paenibacillus sp. P4_A7
GCCTTTTATCTAGCTTTTGGTGCGCAGGCTGGACTCGATTATTTAACTTTCCAGCACAGGATAGCCATTATTGGCGGCCAAGATGCTTGGATCGCTATTGTACTCGCAGCTCTCTTTATGCATATTGGAATCTGGTTTATGTACTCCTTATTAAACCACCAACGTACCGACCTCATTACGATTAATAAGAGGATGTTCGGAAGTCTGGCAGGTGGTATTCTCAACATTGCTCTGATTGTGAATTTCTTGTTCGTAAGCGCCATGAGCGTGCGATTGTATGCGGAAATTATTAAAATTTGGATTTTTCCCGATTTGCAAGTAGGATTACTAATCTTTCTTCTGCTGTTATTGGCCTATTATATTGTTTCCGGGGGCTTTCGCGTTATTGTAGGATTTTTTTTGATAGCGCAACTCTCCCTCGCTTTTATTGTCATCTATGCGGTTCTTATGCCTTATTACCATCCGTCGAATCTGCTTCCTATTTGGTCCCATAGCTTTTCAAAATTGTTAGAGGCTACCTGGAGCATGCTGCCCAGTTACCTTGGCATCGAGGCCCTACTGATCTATTATCCCTTCATTAAAGATGGGAAGAAAGCGCAAGTTTGGTCTAATTGGGGGAATGCGGTTACCATGGTCATTTATTTAATGGCCTTTATTTTTTCGATGATGTTCTACAGTTTGGGACAATTGAAGGAAGAACACTGGCCGATCTTAACGCTGTTTAAATTCGTTGAGCTCCCCTTTATGGAACGCGTTGAATTTATCGGCGCTTCCTTTCAATTATTTCGGCTCGTCCCTCTGCTTGCTATGTATATTTGGATGGCTATTCAATCCACTAAAATACAGTTTAATTTCTCAAAAAGAAAAATGCTCCCTATTTCGCTTGTTTTTGTCTTTGTATGCAGTTTGGCTTTTAAAGATATACAACAAGTCATGTTTTTTTATCGGATGGCCAGTTATTTCGGGTTTGCGCTTATTTTTCTCTATGTGCCCTTGCTCGCTATTCTATCCCGGTTGAAAGGAGCTGTTTGATCAATGAAATGGTGTATATTTTTATTTGCAAGCTGTTTGTTGACTGGATGTTCGGTGAGAAAGGAAATCGTAGAGGATATTTACATAGCTTTGGGAACAGCTGTAGATCTGGCAGATGAAACTATACAAGCGGAAAATCACGGAAGTTCAAGGGATAACCTGTATAAAATAACGATAAGCGCCCCTACTTTTCATAGCAATCATTCCATTGTCAATCAGCTATACGAAGATAAAGGGAACAACCTTAAGGATGTAATGATGAATATGAACCACACAAGCGATCAATATATCTCAATTAGCAAAATCAATATACTTCTTTTCAGCAAACCCATTATCCTGTTAGGGATTCAGAATCTCACAGAAATGTTATCACATGATCCTCTGCTAAGCGGTAGAATGTCTCTTGCTATGACATCCGGTACAGCCGATCATATTTTCCGCCACAAATACCCTCTTACCGATCAGCCACTCGGAAGATACCTCTGCCAGGTAATCGAGAATAATATTGTAACCTTTGGTCTGCCGAGAATGAATCTTCACCAATTCATGTATGAGCTGAAGGGCGAAGGAATGGACCCTGTCATGCCCATCATTGATTTAGTCGGTGATAGAGTAAGCTTAACAGGAATTGCATTATTGAAGGATGCCGTTTATGTCGGTAAAATGCCGTTAACCGAAATAATTCCTTTTAGTTGGATGAAACAGAAGCGTACCAAAACGAGTTTTTTTAAAGTGAAGTTGGAAGACCACTATGAAATTTCGATCCGCAACTTGAAAACGAAAATGCAGCACCGTTATTCGTATATCGATAAAGAAATGACATTGTATATCCGTATGACCGGTAAGCTTATGGAATCAAACGAAGCTGAACCCCTTAAAATGAGTCCTAAAGATATGAACATCATGATCAATAATCAGCTCAGTAAAGAGTGTGAAGCCTTAGTTAAGAAACTTCAAAAATTGCAGGTAGATCCTCTGGGCTTTGGGAATTATGTTAGAGCTCAATCGAGAAATTGGAACGAAAAAATCTGGAAAGAGCAGTATCCTGACGTTAAAATAAAAATTGTTGTCGATAGTCATATCATAAAGTGAATGATACAGCACCACTTTGGACATAAAATATTTTCCGGAATGTATCTTAGCAAGTAACGCCCTACAATACATTTCCATACTATAGCGAAATTCGATTACATCACCTTGTTAGAATTCATTTCTGTTGAATGAAGAGATAAGAGGAGATAATAAATGAAAACAGTATATGTAAGCGCTTATATGAGTTCCAAAATTATTCGGTCCATTCACAAAATATTGTATAATTACGCTCAGCGCATATCGGCCCGACTTTTCTGAGAGTGGAAAGTCATTATTTCAACAAATATAGGAGGAAGATTCGTTTTGCATGCAAAAATGAAAAGCAATTGGTTCTCTAACATACGACCTGATATTTTAGCAGGCATGACCGTCGCACTCGCTCTAATCCCCGAATCGATATCGTTCTCCCTTATGGCAGGCGTTAATCCGATGGTAGGACTTTATGCTTCTTTCTGTATTGCAGTGATTATCGCCTTTGTTGGCGGAAGACCCGGGATGATTTCCGCAGCAACCGGTGCCATGGCCTTACTCATGGTGACGCTTGTCGAGAGTCATGGCATTGAATACTTATTTGCCGCAACGATACTAGCTGGCATACTGCAATATGTGATGGGCGTATTAAAGATGGGTCAGCTTATAAAATTTGTTCCTCAATCCGTCATGCTTGGATTTGTTAATGCACTTGGTATTTTAATCTTTACCACACAACTCGTTCATTTCGTAGGAGTAAGCTGGGTCATTTATCCGTTAGTCGGTTTAACATTAGCCATCATCTATATTTTACCGAGATTTACCAAAGTCATTCCCTCTCCTCTTGCTGCGATCATCATTGTATCGTTAATCGCAATCGCAACTGGAGTGGATCTCAAAACCGTTGGCGACATGGGGACAGTTGTAAGCGGACTGCCAATGTTTCATATCCCTGATCTATTGTTTTCACTCGATACACTATGGATTATATTCCCTTACTCTCTGTCGCTTGCAATCGTAGGCTTGCTGGAATCGTTGTTAACAGCCTCTGTACTTGATGAAATGACCGATACCACCAGTAATAAAAATAAAGAAGTACGCGGACAAGGGATCGCTAACATTGCAACTGGATTCTTTGGAGGAATGGCCGGCTGTGCGATGATTGGTCAGTCTGTTATCAATATCAAATCGGGCGGTCGCACTAGATTATCCACTTTAGTCGCCGGACTATTTCTACTCTTTCTAATTCTTGTCCTTGACGATGTTGTTAATGCCATCCCGATGGCAGCATTAGTTGGCGTTATGATTATGGTGTCAATCAGTACATTTGATTGGAAGTCTATTATTTATATCCATAAGGTACCGCGTACGGATGCTTTAATCATGATTATTACAGTCGTTATTGTCTTGGTGACACATGATCTTTCGAAAGGTGTTTTTGCTGGGGTCATATTGAGTGCTCTTGTATTTGTAGGGAAGATTTCAAAGATACGTGCTACTATAACCGATGACAAAGCCGGCTCAAGAACGTATAGAATTTCAGGACAGCTCTTTTTTGGAACGACAACTAACTTCGTTGACCTCTTCCAATTCCAGAACGATCTACAGCATGTCCTGCTGGATTTCAGCGGGTCGCATGTTTGGGATCAATCAGCAGTGACTGCTATCGCGAAAGTGAAGACCAAATATGAATTGCTTGATAAGAAGGTTTCCTTTGTCGGTCTAAATGAGGAGAGTAAATTAATTATAATGAATACTGGACTATCATCCACACTCCAAAAGCGGACATTAAACTCATTTGAATGATATTTTAGCAAAAAAAGCTCATGCACCAGCCCTAATGGTTGGTCGCATGAGCTCTTTTCAATTACTCCGCTTGATTTGATTCCAGCTTTTCCTTTGCAGTCTCTACTAGAAAATCAAACAGCTCGTCATCCTCTTCAAGCATGTCCTCCAGCTCTAGCAGCTGATCCTCATTACCAGATTCATTCAAGAAGAACAAACCATAGCCCCATTCCTTGGCTTTTCTGCTCTTATGAAAAGTAATTTCATATTGATTGTCATGACCTTCTACTCCGAAATGAACCTTGCCAACACTGCCATCTTCCTTGGAAAATGTCATCGCTGCGTCCAATACTGTAATGTTAATCAATTATGCTCTTCCTTCCATTATCGTATTACTGTAATAGCTGACTCCATAATACCACAGCCCACTGTTAGAAGCATCAGCTTTAGCAAGAAGTGAAGACGAACGCCTATCCTTTTCCATGCATACATTGAAATACGATATCAGTAATAGCTGGCTATCGTTCACGTCATGAGAGGATGATTGGGATGGAAATTCAATTAGCGGCGCTTCATTGGGTTTATTTAGGATTTATTGTCGCGATTATTGGATTTATGCTAATGCGGCGCGATACGACGCTGATTTGTGTTGCGGGAATTTTGGGAATCGGGATTCTTGCAACCACATCAGCAAGCGGATCTGTCAGCGGTATTTTTAACAGCTTTATTTATGCCATTAAAGAACTACTTGGCACCATATTAATCATATCCATTATCGTCGCTATGAGCCGTGTGCTCATTCGTACTGGAATAAACGAAATTATGGTGGCACCGTTTACTCGGTTTTTAAGAACACCAGCACTCGCGTTCTGGGGTATTGGAATTATTATGATGGTCACATCATTCTTTTTCTGGCCTTCTCCTGCGGTAGCTCTTATAGGAGCAGTACTTCTCCCTGTTGCTATACGTGTCGGCCTACCCGCTCTTGGTGCAGCAGTAGCAATGAACCTATTCGGACACGGCATAGCCCTTTCGGGTGATTATATTATCCAAGGAGCACCGAAGCTAACAGCAGACGCTGCTGGTATTCCAGTAAGCGAGGTTATGCAAGCAAGCATCCCACTTGTTATCGTGATGGGCCTTGTTACGACAGTTGCAGCATTCTGGATGATGCGACGGGATCAGCGTATCGGTACCTGGCGAGATGGACTAATCAGCTCTTCAAATGACCCCGTTCAAGCAATTGATCCCTCCTTAGAAAAAGATCGAAATGCTCTGTCTTACGGTGTTAAGAAATGGCTCGCCATCATCATTCCACTTCTATTTGCATTAGATGTAGCAGCCATGTTCGTATTAGATTTGCAAGGCGGAGATGCAACCGCTCTCATTGGCGGTACTTCGATTCTTATCATGCTGCTTATTACGATGCTCACTCATAAGGGTGCAGGTCTTGAGAAAACGACAAGCTATCTAATCGAAGGATTCCTCTTTGGCTTTAAAGTATTCGGTCCCGTCATTCCGATTGCCGCATTTTTCTACTTGGGTGACTCTGGCTTTCTAGCTATGTTCGGCGAGAAGCTTCCCGAAGCCTCACATGGTATCGTGAACGATTTGGGTATTGCTCTAGCACATGT
>NZ_JBFUHJ010000381.1:0-5510 GCF_056402455.1 Paenibacillus sp. P4_A7
GAATAGATATCTCTGAATAGATATCTCTTTCTACTAGAGTTGGGACGTGACTTAGGGCATCATATTGCTCTTTTGTATCTTGGATTGAATTCAGACCAATCAGCTTCGTATTTGGYACATAAGCTTTGATCGCCATTAACATGGCCATAAATTCTGAACCGGGATCATATTCCATATCGTCCACACCGGATGAACATGTTGCTCCAACGGATTCGACGACAATACCATCGATTCCAGCTGCCGCTAGCAATTGGTAATCCACCCCATAACGGTACAACGCCTCAAATGGATCTCGGGTCCATGCCGAATTGGCAACGCCTTTTTTTCCCATCTTATGCAGCGCCGACATTATTTTTCCCCATTGCTCCCCCCAACGGTGAGCATAGAAGTGAATCCATTCCGTTCGCTTGTTGTGCCAAATCCATTCACCCCGCTGCTCCATAGCAATTGGATTGCCTTCGCAAACAAGCGAAAGCCCATTACCCAATTTCACCTCACTATGGCGAATAAATTGATCCACCATATCATCAGAATAATCGCCCTCCGCAAGGCTTAGACGTGGACTGGTGTAACCATCAGCGCCATGATAGCCATCGAAATTATAATCTTGCAGGATAATCATTAAATCTTGAATCATTAAATCCTCGTAGTAGCTTTCATCCTTAAATCGTCGCAACGGATTAATTACGGGGATCGCTTCTCCTCGCTTCCTCATTTCATAAAGCTCCGGATGTTCAGCGCACCACTTGCTCGCCCTTACGGAATCTTCACCTTCAACATGAAAGTGAAATAAATTAAAAAAGCTGAAATAGATTTCAATACCGTGCTTTTGCAGCTCAACCACAAGTCCTCGCAGCTGATAATTGGTCCAATCCTGCCTATTACGTTCCTTTCCATATGGACGCGCCCCATAAGAACAAACCTCCATGGGCAGAACATTTTCTCGTTCCATTCCTTCATGGGCATGCACAAAATCAGGTGAGAACATAAGTAGCGAAATCCCATCGGGAATATAACCGATATTGTCCAAATACGCCTTAACTCCAAAATCGCTTGCCGTATTTTCAAACCCGATTAATTCAATCCAAACCCATTTCTCATAAAGGGGATTTTTCATCTTTTATCACTCACTGTCTTATCATTTTGTATTTCCACAATGAATTACGTCTTAATGAAATAAAGAGCGGCAGCAACGAATGTCACTGCCGTCTCAAAGTGGATATTATTATTTAGTCTCTGCCCATATCTTTGCGGCATTTTTGTAATTATTCATCCAATAGTCTACAGATTTCTGACCATCCATTGCCTTCAGTTCATCCAATACTGTTTTTTGAATATTCTTGTATTCATCTTGAGATTTAGCAAGAATAAGCTTGGTTTGCATGCGTGCCAAGTAATCCGCAATTTTGGCATCCAACCGTTTGATATCGTCTGGGGTATTCATATCCAACCCATAACTCATGGCTGAGTTAATAAATATAAAGTTAATTTCACCTGATTCGACCCGTTTGTCGACAATTTCACCTGGATAAGATACACCATAATGACTGCTATAATCTTTATTCAATGGGGATAAGTTATTTATCATTTCTTCTTTAGACTGTCCATAGGCAATTGGTGCGTTATACTTCGGATCGTTGTAACCCGCAACAGCACCAGCAAGGTTCCAGTATTTACCCATCCCCGTTTTTTCTGCATACACGGCATCCGTGCGTTTTTCAGCGTCGATTACTTTTGGCTTGCCGTTTTCTAACGCCCATTGCTCTCCTTCAAATCCATTGTTAATCAATCTGGACCCTTCGGATGTCAGAATGTAATTGATCAAATCCATGGCTCTCTCTGGATGTTTGCTATTTTTCGAGATAACCCATAGTCTCGTCTCATTACCATCCGGGCTGACAGCGTCCGTAGTCATGCTTTGCCCTTTGGGATAAGGAAGCCCTACATAACCAGACAAAGGATCTTTTTCGGCTAGCAATACATTGGCMGCATTAGTCCCTAACCAGTGATGCGTGCTAAATAACACAAGACCGTTCTTTGTTTTCTCCTGTAAATTCTCGAATTTATGCACGAAAGAGTCAGGATCCAAAATTCCCAGCTGATTCGCTTTGAAGTAAAAATCGGTACCTTTCCAAAATGCATTATCCGTATCGAAAAACCCTCCGCTTGGTTCACCTGTCTCCGGATTTAAGCTAATAAAATTGTTAGCTGTCAATCGATTAAAGGCATTATCAAACGTGCGATAAGTGAAGAAATCCGCAAAGTATGGTGATATACCATATGTCTTCTGTCCTTGATCATTCGTAGGATGTTTATCTTGCATAGACTTAAGCATAGTTAGAAGATCATCCATATTATTTACTTCTGGGAATCCAAGCTCCTTATAGTAATCCCAGCGGATAAGATAACCTGGAGATTCATAACGTTCCTGCGGCGCAAACTGGCTGGCCAATCCAGGAATCGCATACAATTTATCTGTATCAGCGCTCCAGAACTTCTTGCTGATCTTGATTCGGTTAGGCAATTCTTTAAGAATGTCCTGACCATTAGTTGTGAGCAGGTCATCAAGAGCAATAATTTGATTTCCTTTAATTAACTGATTCAAATGATCCTTATTCGTCACGAGAATAATGTCTGGCAAGTCACCGCTAGCCAATTCTAGGTTAAACTTTTTGTCATCATTCACTCTGTCAATATCTAGCGATACGCCAGTTTGTTTCGCAATTTCCATCGCAATAGCATCTGTTTGTACGCCTGATGGAAATTGTCCTACAAATACTGGACCGTCACTGGAGAATTTTAAAGTGACAGGCTCTTTGGACGGCTTTTCACTCGCTGGAGTACTGGCTGATGCACTAGCTGAAGGTGTATTCGTAGTTTTAGGCTGATTCTCCCCTTTGTTCGAACAACCTACCATAGCAACACATGCCATTAAAGTAATCAAACCTGCAATTCTTCTCAAATTTGCTTTTCGTCTTAGCCCCATTTTTCGATTGCCTCCTATAATTTTGATATATATAAAGAGTTATAATAACCTCAGTTATATCCGCTACCCTTTTACAGCACCAAGCATAATGCCTTTGACAAAGTATTTTTGCAGGAAGGGATATACAAATAGGATGGGGACTGTAACGATCATAGTAATCGTCATTTTCACTGACTGCGGTGTAATCATAAACGCTTCTTTATAGCTTTGATTCAATTGCTGGCTCATCATCTTCATACTTGCTTCAGTAGCCAGCGATTCTGTTTGACTCAAATAATTGTATAGTAAGAGCTGCAGTGTCTGGAGCTTGGGATGACTGACCAAAAATAAGTTATCCACCCACGAATTCCACTGAGCTACGGCAGTAAATAACGCAACTGTAGCAATAATAGGCATAGATAAAGGGAATATGATCCTAGTAAAGAGTGTTAAATGCCCTGCGCCATCTATCATTCCTGATTCCGCTAGTGATGGAGGAATCTGCTCTATATAGGTCTTAATCAAGATGACAAAAAACGCACCAACCGCACCTGGAATAATGTAAATCAGGAAATTGTTTTTTAATCCAAGCTCCTTCATTGTGATATACCACGGAATTAACCCAGCATTTAGATACATCGTCATAATAACAAAACGATAAATCCACTTACGTAAGATCAAATCCTTCTGAGTGACAAGATAGGCAAAAAACGAGCTACAAAAAACGGTAATCACTGTACCAAGGACAGCTCTTAAAGTCGAAATGATAAACGCATTTGAAATGTCCTGCAAAACAAACAGCTTGGCATAGGTTTTAAGCGTGAAGCCCACTGGCAGCAAATACACACCCCGTACCGCCAATGTGGGATCACTGACAGAATTAATGAAGATATAATAAAAGGGATACATACAACAAAGTACGAACAAGGACATAAATAGCCAGTTGCATAAGTCAAATGCCCAATCGACCCCGCTTCTTTTGTTCATATGATGTTTTCCCCCCTTACTCGTTTCGCAATTCGATTCACTGTAAATAAAATAATGATGCTAATTACTGTTTTTAAGACGCCGAGTGCAGTCGCATATGCGAAGTCATTGTTCTGAAATCCAATGCGATAAACATAGTAATCTAGTATTTCTAATTTGTCGGATACCAATGGATTCATGAACACGTAAAACTGCTCAAACCCATTACTGAGCAAATTGCTGACATTCAGCAGCAGCAATACAATGTAAGTAGGCAAGATACCGGGAATAGTTACATACCAAATCATCCTAAACCTACCAGCCCCATCTACATTCGCCGCATCATACATTTCTGAATCAATGCCGGCGATTGCCGCCAAATAGATGATCGCTCCCCAGCCAAGCCCTTTCCAAAGTCCAATACCGATTTGAAAATACCAGGCAATTGCTGAATCCCCTAAAAAGTTGATTGGATTCTGAATAAGATGCAACTTCAACAGCAATTGGTTGATAGCGCCATCATTTACAGAGAAAAAAACGTAAAATACAGAAAATGTTAATATCCAGCTAATAAAATTCGGCAATGTTGTCGTCGTTTGAATAAATTTAGAAAACGACTTTTTCTTGATTTCATTTAACAAAACGGCGAAGAGGACACCCGCAGGTGAGGTAAGTATCGTTAAAAAGCTGATCGCCAGCGTATTCTTCAATACACGGATTAATTCATCCCTTTCCTCAGTAAAAGCAATAACGAAAAACTTAAACCCTACAAATTTACTCAACGATAAAGGGATACCTGGTTGATAATCATAAAAAGCATAGATCCAACCAAACAATGGCAAATAATTAAATAGAAAAACCAGTACGATTAAAGGCAATGCCAATAGCAATAAGATTACACGATTTTTAGTAAGCTTCCGCCTCTTTTTCTTTAACACCGGCATCGTGCTAACCGTTATATTCTCCATAGTCTGTGTCCACCTTCTCTCTATTGATATTTATTTTACAGTCAAAAAAACGGCATAAAAATAACCATTTCGACGAATACATATACTTTCTTCGTCAATCGATTATTTCTATCCCGTGTACTTCTCCAAAATGTTGCACTTTTTTACGCGATGTTGTTTATTTTTCTATTCTGTGGTATTCGGATTTCGATACTTGTACCACGACCTATAATGCTGCGAACTTGTAGTTCAGAAGAGACACCAAAATGAAGCTTTATTCTCCGATGGATATTCACAAGTCCAATTCCAAATTCGTTTTCCTGCACTTGTGAAGCTTGCTCTGAATCAGTAGAGCTTATCCATTCGTTCAATCTCTGCAGCTTGTCTATCGGAATGCCTACTCCACTGTCATTCACCTGAATTTTGAACATTTCGCCTTCTATTTCGTTTACAACAATCTCAATAACACCTACATAATGATTTGTTTCAAGACCATGCATCAACGCATTCTCAATTAAAGGCTGGAGCATAAACCTCGGTACAAGACAGGTAAGCAGCGAATCAGGGATGTCATATTGAATGACTATACCTTCCCCGTAACGATTGTTCATTATTTTCATATAGTTTTGAAT
>NZ_JBFUHJ010000382.1:0-5494 GCF_056402455.1 Paenibacillus sp. P4_A7
ATGCATAACCTTGTAAGATGCTGGATTTTTCGTCATTGCAGCAGCGGATATGCGATTTAAGTTTAACCCTTCAAAACCAAATTTAACTATCTTTTGAGCAGCCTCTGTGGCATATCCCTGCCCCCAAAAAGGACGACCTACCCAGTATGCTAATTCAGCCTGGTTTTCGCTTTTGGAAACACGCAAACTTACGCATCCAATAAGCATCTCATTTTCCTTGTGGACTATCGCGAAAGAATAAATTTCCCCTTTTTGAGATGCGTTTCTAATACGTTCAATCCATGCTTCAGCTGCACCATCAGGATATGGGTGAGGAATTGAGAGAGTTGTACGTGCAACTTCTTCGTTTCCAGCTAAAGTTTGAACCATTTTTGCATCCGAGGTTTCAAATAATCTGAGAATTAAGCGATTTGTTTCAAATCTAGGCTCCATACATTAACCCCCCCCCATATATATAATACTTGAATATTCGCGAAGTGGTTGGACAATCCTGCCCTTTAGCTCAACAGGCTACTGACCTACGACAACCTACTTAGATACATTGATTGATGAGAAGTATAGATTTAAATCAATTCATACTGTTCTAAATTGCGCTTTGGCAAAAATACTTTGTTCTTGTCCAAAAAAGCAGCTAAGTATATATGTTCTTGTCTACATTTACGGCAATAGATATATGTTCTTGTACAAATATTCGTCAAAAGATATATGTTCTTGACACAAATATTTTTGTTTTTTCCTTGCATGATGTTGTCACTAAATTGTTTCCATAAGAATCCTAAAATATAAAAAACTATTCGTAGAACTCCCGCCGTGGCAAAGGATATATGTAAAGGATGTAAGTTCTTGTCTTGTGAAAAAGACAAGAATCCTAAAAATAAAAAAACCGCGCTGTGCGCGGATCTCTATAGATATATGTTCTTGTCCTCTTACATCGACGTTTATTAACGAAACTGTCCTTGTTATACAATCACACCATCAATAAACTTAAAGATACGATTAATATTCTCTTTTGTTTCTAATAGAAGAGAACTATGAATTGCATGTGGAATAATTTCAAGAATTACTCGTTCTTCCCCGCAAAGATCATTTGCAGCTAACGCAAATTCAATAGACTGCTGCATAGGAATTATCTCGTCACCACTCCCATGCTGCAATAGCAGTTTGGGCATAGCTGTATGAATATATGACATTGGATTCGCCTTTTTCACCTGTTCACTTAACTCATTAATGGATGAGCCAACAAATGTCGTGCACACGCTTTCATCATTATGAAAGGGAAACTCATCGTCTTGTGTCGGCGGATCTGTAGGTTCATACTCATCTTCATTTTGATCATGTGATTCCGTTCTCAAAAACTTATTTATAACACTGTTAATTCTCAATTGCTTATCCAGTGTTGAAAAATCGGTTATTGGATACCATGAAACGCCGGCCCTAATGGCTGCTGAAACACAATTATTCTTATCCTGCTCATTGTCAAAGTACTCATTTTTTTCGAACAGACACGCCATTAATGCCATATATCCTCCCGCACTGCCCCCCCCAAGCTATCATATTTTTGTCATCCAATGATAATTGTTGTGCATTAGCACGAAGATATTTTATYGCTTGTTTAATATCACGCACAGGATATGGAAATATGGCTTCATTATTAAGCCGATATTCGATACCAACAACAGCATATCCCCTATTTAAGCCTTCTAACATAGGCTCTATACAATCGCTTTGCCTTTTATCTCCCCAAGTAAATCCACCTCCATGAATAGATAAGATTACAGGAAAGGGGCCGTCACCTTTTTCTGGAAGCCATACATCCAGCTTTTGTGAAAGAGAATCGCTTCCGTATGCCAAATTGAAATATCCTCTTTTCCCGTCGACGGATAAAATTTTGCCAGGTTTTCTCCAAAGCCTTAATGACATAATAAGCACTCCTATTCATTCTATTATCTCAACTTTCGCTGCTTATGGCATGATCCTTGAAACGCGCTAGCATTTCAACAGCCCTGCCTCCCGTTGCGATCGAACATGGAATCATCAAAGATAATGGCCGTCTCTCTGCTGGCGGGAGGTCAGTTTCTCGACCCTTTGAACCGTATGCGTCACTTTGCTCAATTCATAAACATTTTGGACAAGTTCAGTCTTTTTCTGAACTTGCCCAAAAGGCAGGCTTACAATTGGAGTCTGCCGCCCTGTTGTTGTACAACTTTACCGGCGATCACATTGCCGAGCTCACATGCCTGCCTTAATGTATAGCCTCTCGCTAATCCGGCTATAAAAGCGCCTGTGTGTGCATCACCTGCACCTATCGTATCCACGACATTAACCGGCTCGGTCTCCACTAGGCCATTCTCCTCTTCAGAGCAGAACAGGGTGCCGTCGCCTCCTAACGTTACAATGACCGGCTCATTCGTCAGCTGAACCAGCTTTTTGGCAGCTTCATGCGCATCCGCTTCTCCCATCAAAGCGGTGATTTCGGATTTATTGGCATGTACGATCGTACCCATACTGAGTATCCTCGCTACGATTTGCGGCTCCAGAAACGCTCCGCGCGGCCCCGGATCGAATACGATTTTCCCTGTTGCCTTCCGCTCACTCAGCGCATCAAGAATGACCGCGCCCGAAGGACCTTCCAGTTCATAGCCGCTAACATAAATGTAATCATATGCACGAAGTTCGATGTGTTCGAACCAGCGACGCTCCCAGCGCGACTCTATGCCCGGAATCGTGATAAAGGTTCTCTCGCCGTCATGTTCAACAATGGACAGATTCCAGCCGTTGTCTCCGGATGCGTCCTCTAGCATCAGCGCAATGCCATCGTGATGCAATTGGCCTCTGACAACATCGGCATAAGCCCCCTTTCCTACCGGGGCGAATAAACCGTGATTCACGCGCAGCTGCTTCAAAATATTGGATACATTATATGCGCAGCCTCCAACTACTGTTTCTTTGTGCTCGGCCACTACATCTTCCGCTGTGTGGGGGAGTTTATCCAGCTGGATAATCAAATCCACGACAGCAGCGCCGATCACTAGGATGTTACCGCTTTCCCCTGACACGGCATACTGAACCAAATTCGTATTCACTTCAAATCTCCTCCTTACTTTTCAATTGATAGAGAATGATCGTAACGATGGCGCTCGCCGCGAAAGCCATTAATACACCTAGGCTGCTATCCTTGAAAATCCCTTTGGCGAACGGACCGTTGAAGAATGGTGAATTCGTGAATAGAAAACCTACAATGATGCCTGCTAACCAGCTGAAAATACCATTGTAATTAAGGGATTTTCCCGTTGTATGATCAAGCAGAGCAGCATCGTAGCCAGCTTTTCGGCGAAGCAATATATAGTCGAACATGAAGCTCGCGGCCCATGAAGAAAGCCCGATGCCCAGAATGCCGAGGAACAGCTGGAAGTTCCACAGGAAGTCCTCGGAAAAGAACAACACATATATCGGAATCAGTATCATAATTAACGCATGAATCGAGATCGCCGTTGCATTGCTAACTCGAATATTCAAGGTTTCTAGATTGACGCGCGCGGACTTCAAGCTAATGATACATTGCGGAATCAAGCCGCCGATCGCTGTAATGAAGTACAGCACCGTCATCCATTTCGGCAGCGCTTGGCCGATCGCTTCAATCGGATTCGACGAGGAAACTAGGTCTGGAACAGAGGTACTAAGCAGAATGCCGACTCCCATAATAAAGAACAAGGGGATGAAGGCTCCCACCGTCACACTAGCAAAAACCTTTTTCGCCGAATGGACCGGATTCTGATACGCGCTAAAGTCGGCAGCAGCAATGGACCAGCTGATTCCCGTTCCCGCCACAATAATGGAGATTGCGGGCAGGAAGTTACCCAACCAGTCGCCATTGCTCATACTCAATAGTGTCGTCCAATCCGTCTTGGGAATAAGAATGATCAATATGAGAAAAGTCAGCGCACCGAAGACGTAGGTGAAGAAGGTCTGAATTTTAACAAGCATATGTTGCCCAAACAAGCTCGATGCAAGTATAAGCAGGACGAACACAGCCAAGCTGATGACCGTTAATACACCTGATTGGCCAAGGCCGAAAATACCAAACAAAGACATCAAGGTCAAGGTCCCCGTAACAACGTTAACCGCAAGCCACCCTACAAGGCTGAGCCAGCCGAGCAGATTCGGAATGTAATTGCCCTTCACGCCGAATGTGGCTCTCGACAATACGAAAGTTGTGCCTCCTGCCTTAAGACCCGATAGGCTTAGATAGCCAACTAGTCCAAAAGACAATGCGCCTATTACCGCAGCCATAATCGATTGGATGAAGCTTAACTTGTAACCAACGATCATCGCGCCCATTACAACACCTAGAATTCCAATATTGCCAGCAAACCATATAAAGAATAACTCCTTAGGAGTTCCTGTTCTTTCAGCATTCGGGATAAAAATATCAGACCTCAAGTTAGACATTTGCTTTTCCCCCTATAATTAATGTGGATGGATCAATGTTGCTCTCTGAAAACAAGAATTCGATCTGCATATTGGTTAAAATCAACGTCGTTCGCCTGGTCAATTAATTGCTTCCAGCTAGCGTCGATCGCATCCACTCCCGTTTTGGCTCCGCAAATGGCTGTCGCCATCGCTCCTATTGTATCCGTATCCCCGCCTAGATTAGCACATAGCAGGCTGCAGCGCCGAGGCTCCTTGGCATAATAGGCAATGGCCAATGCCGCTGGTACAGATTCGCTCGTAATAACTCCGGTGCCAATAATATCATAGATGGTTTGCAGGAATTGCTCTTCATCATCTTCATAACGCTTGGCAAATTCCAATGCTAGCTTCAATCTTCCAGACAGCGAGGCGCTATAAGTCTCGGCTCCGTAGGCTTTCGCTATATCGTATATATCTATAGCATTCTGCATAATGGAATCCCAGGATTTGTCCTCCATCGCAGAACCGACAGCAGCAGCAATCATCGCCGCGCCTCCGACCGCTACATCAGTGGAATGTGTCACTTTACTAATGTCGAACACGAACTTGGACAGCTCTATCTGCTCTTCCTGCAGGAACATACACCCTACAGGCGCGATCCTCATCGCGGCGCCATTCGTTTCCGCCTTCGAAGTAAATTCTGTAACGTCCTTACCTTCTCTCAGTGCCAGCAATGCCGCTTTGGAGCTTGGACCAAGGATATTATTATCGAAAGCATGGTGTTTATCTGCCCACTCCAACAGGTGTCTGCCAATAACACGTTCATCCGGCACAAAGTCATTTTCAATTAAAGCATCGAGGATAAGCAGCGCTTGCGACGTATCATCGGTATATTGTCCTCGCGTAAAGTTCCGAGCTACCTCATTCTCTTGCGGACCGTCCAGAAAATCCGTAATCATTCCAAAATAAGCTTTAACCTTGTTTCTACCCCACAGTTCAGACGGCATACCCATAGCATCCCCGATAGCCATTCCATACAGGGCTCCAAGAACTTTCTTCTTCATGTTAATCTCCTACTCTGCTC
>NZ_JBFUHJ010000383.1:0-5494 GCF_056402455.1 Paenibacillus sp. P4_A7
GCTCACCCACCCATCGAAGGAAGCCTTGTCTTTCCAGGTCGTGCTAACCTTGAGTTCATCATGTTCCTCTAGCCCTTCGGTCATTAGTACTTCCATACGGACAAATCCAGGCGATAAGTCAATGACTTTGGAGTTCTCAAACCGTTTCGCAACCGTTTCCCCATGCCCTTTTTTTACTTTGATTGTATTTGTAACAACTATCATTATTATTCCTCCGATTCTTTGAACTGTTCTGCTCTTATTATACGATAATGATTCTCATTGTCAATAAAATAGAACAACAAAAACTGTCCCGCAAACAACATGATGTCTGCGGGACAATCTACAGCGATCTTATTTAGTTGCCGGCTCCTCAGAAGCCGCCTCTGGAATAGATTTAACTACTGTTAGTCCGCCATCCTTCTCATCAATGATGAAGCTGTCGCCTTTTTGAATATTACCCATCAACAGCTCTTCCGATAGACGATCCTCAATATGCTTTTGAATAGCTCGACGAAGCGGACGCGCACCGTATTGAGGGTCAAAGCCTTCTTTAGCTAAGAACTTCTTCGCCTCATCTGTCAACACGAAGTCAACCTCCTGCTCACGCAGACGCTTGCGAAGTTCTTCGGACATCAGCGTCACGATTTGTGCAATATGCTCCTCACCTAGTGAATGGAACACAATGCTCTCGTCAATCCGGTTCAAAAACTCTGGACGGAAGCTTTTCTTAAGCTCAGCCAAAACTTTCTCTTTCATTTGCGTAAAGTCACGACCTGCATCTTGAACAGCAGTAAAGCCCAGTGACGAATTGCGTTTAATTTGATCAGCGCCAACGTTCGACGTCATAATGATTAATGTATTGCGGAAATCGACTACACGGCCTTTGGAATCCGTTAAAYGACCATCCTCTAGCACTTGCAKTAATATATTAAATACTTCAGGGTGTGCTTTCTCAATTTCATCAAGCAGCACTACGGAATAAGGCTTGCGACGAACTTTTTCAGTCAATTGGCCGCCTTCCTCATAACCGACATAACCTGGAGGTGCACCAACAAGACGTGATGTCGAATGCTTCTCCATATATTCCGACATGTCGATACGGATAACTGAATTCTCATCGCCGAACATTGCTTCTGCGAGCGCTCTAGCTAGTTCAGTCTTACCTACTCCTGTAGGGCCGAGGAAAATGAATGATCCAATCGGACGCTTCGGATCCTTAAGTCCAGCACGTGCGCGGCGAATAGCGCGAGATACTGATTTTACAGCTTCCTCTTGCCCAATTAGGCGGCCATGAAGAATCTCTTCCATTTTGAGCAGACGCTCTGTCTCCCCTTCAGCCATCTTGCTGACTGGGATACCCGTCCAGCTTGCTACAACTTGAGCGATATCCTCAGGTGTAACTTCTGAATCTGTACGGCCTTGTTTTTCTTTCCATTGGTTTTTCGTGATATCTAGCTCTTCACGAATTTTTTGTTCCGTATCGCGAAGCGCTGCCGCTTTCTCGAATTCTTGGCTTTGAACCGCTGCGTCCTTCTCCTTGCGGATATCATCTAGACGATTCTCAAGCTGTTTTAAGTTCGGTGGTATCGTATAGGAGTTCAAACGAACCTTGGATCCAGCTTCATCAATAAGATCAATTGCTTTATCCGGCAAGAAACGATCCGGAATATAACGATCTGACAATTTTACAGCTTGCACAATCGCTTCATCCGTAATTTTCACTCGGTGATGCGCTTCATAGCGATCACGTAAACCATATAAGATTTGAATAGCTTCTTCCGGTGATGGTTGATCTACCGTAATAGGCTGGAAACGACGTTCGAGAGCCGCATCCTTCTCAATATATTTCCGATATTCATCCAGCGTAGTTGCACCGATACATTGCAGTTCTCCACGTGCAAGTGAAGGTTTCAAAATGTTTGAAGCATCGATTGCACCCTCAGCTCCGCCTGCCCCTATTAATGTGTGCAGCTCATCAATGAATAGAATAATATTGCCCGCTTGGCGAATTTCATCCATGATCTTCTTCAAACGATCTTCAAACTCACCGCGATACTTCGTACCAGCGACAACAGAGCCCATATCAAGCGTCATAACACGCTTATCGCGAAGTGTTTCAGGAATTTCATTGGCGATAATTTTTTGGGCCAAGCCTTCAGCAATTGCTGTTTTACCAACGCCCGGCTCACCTATTAGAACAGGATTGTTCTTGGTACGGCGGCTAAGAACCTGAATCACACGTTCGATTTCCTTGCTCCGACCAATAACAGGATCCAAATTTCCTTCCTTCGCATAAGCCGTTAAGTCCCTTGCTAATCCGTCTAGCGTCGGTGTACTAACGTTTGCTGTTGAGCCGTGATTACTGGAGACAGCTTCACTGCTTCCTAACAGCTGCAGCACCTGCTGCCTAGCTTTATTTAGGCTAATGCCTAGGTTATTCAGCACGCGCGCTGCTACACCTTCACCCTCACGAATTAGACCGAGTAAGATATGTTCAGTACCTACATACGTATGTCCAAGCTTTCTTGCTTCATCCATCGAAAGCTCAATTACTTTTTTAGCGCGAGGCGTATAAGCAATGTTATTCGGCTGCTCTTGACCACGGCCAATTAATGCTTCTACTTCATCTTGAATTTTTTCTAAACCAAGTCCTAAACCAATTAATGCTTTAGCCGCAATGCCTTCTCCTTCGCGAATAAGACCAAGCAGTATATGCTCCGTGCCGATATTATTATGTCCTAGTCGAACCGCTTCCTCTTGCGCCAATGCCAGCACCTTCTGTGCTCGCTCCGTAAATCGTCCAAACATCATATACATGCACCCCCATGATCGGTTTCACCGCGTAATTGCTTGCGGATAAGTTCTGCTCTCCTGAAATCTCTTTGCTCTGGACTCATCTTCTCACTGAACGTTTGCTGTAGAAATCCAGGCTGAGTCATAACTAAAAGCTCATTCAAAACCTGCGGTCTAACATCTGGCAAAATACCGAGATCTGAGCCGAGCCGCACATCCGATAGACGCTGAGCCGCTTCCTTAGAATCCATAATCGAAGCATAGGATAAAATGCCATAAGATCGTCTCACTCTATCTTCAATTCGTAGCCGTGATTCTTCCAATAACCGCTTGCGTGCCGCTTTCTCATGCTCGATAATTTGCTTTACTACACTATACAGATTATCAATAATTTCGTTCTCCGATTGACCTAACGTAATTTGGTTTGATACTTGAAACAAGTTACCCAGTGCTTCACTGCCCTCGCCGTACAAGCCCCTTACCGCCAACCCTACTTGCGTAACCGCTGATAAAATGCGATTAATTTGCGATGTCAGCACTAATGCCGGCAAATGTATCATGACAGACGCTCTAATCCCTGTACCCACATTAGTAGGACAAGTCGTTAAATAACCGTGCTTCTCATCAAAAGCATAATCTGCTGCTTCCTCGAATATATCGTCAATTCTGTTTGCTGACATCCAAGCCTCTTGGATTTGAAAACCTGGATATAAACATTGAATGCGTAAATGATCCTCTTCGTTAATCATTATACTCACAGATTCGTTATCGCTTAAAATAAATGCCCCGCATCTAGAATCATTCGCTAAATTGGGACTTATTAAATGCTTCTCTACAAGTACTCGTTTATCAAGCTCACTAAGATCCGACAATATGAATGTCTCAAAATTGCCAACCGTCAAAAGCTTGCCTGTTTGGCTTACTTCAGTGAGCTGCTCCATAACATCCTTCGATTGCTGATTTGTAGCCAGCATCGGAAAGGGATGATTTCGCAAATTTCGAGCAATGCGTATTCTGCTGCTGATGACAATTTCTGATTCTGGACCATCATCCTTCATCCAGTCACTCAGCGCCTGCTGTGAGAATCGATGCTTAGTCAAGAGTTGCACTCCTTCCATGCCGGCCTAGAGGTCTGCAATTTTGCGTTCCAAACCACGAATTTGATCTCTCAGCTGGGCTGCACTTTCAAACTCCTCATGCTCAATTTTAGTTTGCAAATCCCTTCTAAGCTGCTCGATTTCCCGCTTATATTGAATTTGTCCCCCTGAACGCTTCGGAATTTTACCAATATGAACGGTACTGCCATGTACACGCTTGAGTAGTGGATCAAGTTTATCTGCGAACTCTTTATAACAAGAACTGCATCCAAATCGTCCAATCTTCGTGAACTGCGCGTAGGTTAGTCCGCACTCTTCGCAATAAGCCGATTTTGGCTTTATATCATTAATACCTGAACTGCCTATATGCTCGAAATCAAGAAGTCCTGACAATAAGCTGTGAATGGAAAAGCTGTTTGGAGCGCCTGGAATACCTTCACCCTTCTCACGTGCACAGCTTTCACAAATATGAAATTCTGTTTTCTCACCGTTAACGATTTTCGTAAAATGAAGCGTAGCCGGCTTCTTAGCGCATTCTTGGCAAAACAAGCCTGATCCCTCCTTCGGTAACGAACGGTTGAGCTTTATTTAATCAGCAACGAGATAAGCATTGACCTTAACAGCCTTGCTCTTATTTCATCTCGCTGTGGCAGCTTCAGTGCAATCGTATCCCGTTGCACGGCCGCTCGGAGTAAATTTCCCTCTCGCTTCGAAATGAGCTGCGCTTCCTCGAGTT
Source organism: Paenibacillus sp. P4_A7 (assembly GCF_056402455.1). Classification (NCBI taxonomy): domain Bacteria; kingdom Bacillati; phylum Bacillota; class Bacilli; order Caryophanales; family Paenibacillaceae; genus Paenibacillus; species Paenibacillus sp. P4_A7. The sequence goes on from NZ_JBFUHJ010000383.1 coordinate 4,609, forward strand.
GATAGATAAGTCCCTCTGCCGCACATTGGTCGACACAATCACCAATCGTTTCTTCGATGTGGAATTGAATTGCCTTCAGTGCCGGTAGGTCTACCCGTTGTATTCGGATATAGCCTCCGCCTCCGCGCTTACTTTCAACCATGTATCCTTTCTCCATCGTAAAGCGAGTACTGATCACATAATTAATTTGCGAAGGTACACAAGAAAATCTATCAGCTAAATCATTGCGTTGAATTTCGACTGCGCCTTCTGGACTGTCCTGCAGCATGAGCTTCAAATACTGTTCGATGAGATCGGAAATGTTTCTCAAACCACCAACCTCCCAGTGAAGTAACCAGTACAACCAACTTGGTGCGCTGTAATCTAAATAGGTCATAATGAGTTTCAAAGAAAAATACCGAATATTCGGACAACTGACTTTGACTTTCTTTGACCTTTCTTTTATTATATGCAATTTCAGCAAAAGGTCAAGTGCTCTGAATATTCATTTTATATTAGCTTGGTGCGGTTACAACTCATTTATACATGGATCACCAATTTTAGAGTAATATTCTTACCCGGTAAGCTGCTGTTAATTACTTTCAACTTATTTTCATCAGTTTCTATTATGCTGCAGCGATTACAGTTCATACACCATTAACTATATGAAACATTAACCTTATACGTACTAGCTGAAACGGGATTTTACAACGATTTAAGGTTTAATTACAAAAGTAAACAACAAAAAAACTATCGCATGTATGCGATAGTTCATTCGTGCTTGGCGACGTCCTACTCTCCCAGGACCCTGCGGTCCAAGTACCATCGGCGCTGAAGGGCTTAACGGTCGTGTTCGGTATGGGAACGCGTGGTTCCCCTTCGCCATCGCCACCAAACTAGATTATTC
>NZ_JBFUHJ010000384.1:0-5479 GCF_056402455.1 Paenibacillus sp. P4_A7
GCTATCAGCTCGGTATCTACTGATCTATTTGCTCTAGAAACCGAGAATGGAAAAGCAGTTGGTATTCTGTATGCTTTGCTTAGCCAAGATGGTAAACGAGTAACACTTACAACAGAAATGCAAACGGATGGCGGCATATATCGGTTAAAAGTAGATGGAAATACATGGGTGTACAGAGTGACCTTGCGTGATACGGTTAAGCCGTTTATAACATCAAGCTTGATTGGCTCAGACGCAAAAATCATGCTTGTGTTTAGCGAAGCAGTAGACAAAGGCTCTGCTGAAAACAAATCAAACTACAAATTTACTAAAGACTTAATTATTAACGCCATCTCCCTTTCATCCGACAACAGAACAGTAATCATTACCACGGGTAAACAAACCGTCTCTACCGTCTACACGCTTTCAGTTAAAAACGTAAAAGATCAGGCCGGTAATATAATGGATTCACGAAGCGACCTATATTTCGGCTCAGTTGTAGATAACTCGGTTCCCGTTATTTCCAAATTAGTAATAGGTCCTAATAAAATCATACTGTCCTACAACGAGTCTTTGGATAGAGGAAACGCCGAGAAGAGACTAAATTACGTATTTGACGGTGGACTTGGTAATCCATCAAAGGCTGTATACAATGACAGCGATAAGACAGTAACGCTAACGACTGGAGAACAGACAGCAGGAAAAGTTTATACGTTAACCGTAAACGGAATTACAGACCGAGATGGTAATGCTATCGCTGCGGGAACGAAGTACTCATTTGTAGGCGAGAATACGAAAGGCGTCGTTCCGCTCACCCTTCAGTCTATTAGTGCAATAAGTGAGAACGAGGCAATTCTCTATTTCAATCGGAGCTTAACAGGCGTCAGCCTCTCCGAGCTTAGGCTAGACATTATTTCTGATAATGGTTCTTCCGTCTCCATGTCAGGCTTGCGTTATTACACATCATCGGTACAAGGCGATGATCGTGCGCTCCGTATTCAATTTGCTAGGACAGATAATACAACTACTTCCATCTTCAAGCAGGGGCATGTTTATGAAGCCATACTTACAGGCATGGCAGGGTTAAAAACATCAAACGATGATAACAGAAAACGCTTTGCTGGTATAGATCAATCAAATAGCAATCCTTACGTAACTAAGATTGTAGCCGTCAACAACACGGCCGTAACCGTTTATTTTAGTGAACCAGTCAAAAACGTCAGCTTCAATTCCTTCCTACTGACGGACGACAAAGACCGTTCTATGAGAATAACTTCGGATCAGTTAAATGACAAAAATAAGATCGTCACACAAGTAACACTTAATTTAGATACTGCACTAGAAGCCGGCAAAACATACCGAATGAGCTTCTATAGCGGCATTACGGATGCTGCAGGTTGGAATGGAATGAAAACGACGGATGGCTCGGATGCATTCCGGATAACGTTCCAAGGAAGCAATCTAAACAATGAGGCTCCTAGAATGAAATCCGTTGTCGCCAAAGATCGCTACACATTTGAGATCGAATTTACTGAGCCAGTAGCAGAAGCCGATCAGGATGTTTTCCAGCTCTACAATGAAACAGATCGCACCAATGTAAATCTAGCAAAAGGCATTTACTCAAGCTCCACTTTGTCTGAGGACCGCTTGAAAGTAACGGTGCGCATGTATCCTGCAGCTACAGCGGCTCTTCGTTCGGATAAGGTCTACAAACTATCCTATAACGCAGACAGCGGTCGGATTACAGACCTCCAAGGGAACCAGTTGGATACTTCTTCTGGTCGTGGAACAGTCCAGTTCAGAGGTGTGGATCTTGATAATGTACGTCCTTTTATTTCATCCATTGAAGCATGGTCCAACCTTATCTTCATTACTTTAAGTGAGGATGTCACTGGCACACCTACAAATGCTTTTGATGTATTTGTGAATGGAAATAAGATTGCGCAAACAGCTGCAACGCAGCAAGGAAATATCATAACACTGCGCCTATACGGTTTCGATGCCGGTAAGCAGGCTAGTGTTAAGCTATCCGCTCTAGGTGCGGAAATCTACCAGGATCTCAACAAACAGAAGCCTATCGCCGATAATATTTCATTCCTTATTCATTAATAATCCGGATTACAAACGCTCACAACAAACAGCCATAATCCCTCACAGGAATTATGGCTGTTTGTCTGTATAGAATTACTGGTTGCTATCGCCATAACAGACAGTCGTCCGATTTCTGCCCTCAGCCTTAGATTGATAAAGAGCCTTGTCAGCCCTTTCAATAATCTCCTTGACGCCATTCCCTCGCCCATCAAAATGAGAAACGCCAATCGATACAAAGATAGGCTTGCCTATCGGGCTTATCGTCTGGGCAATCTCTTCTCTTAAGCGTTCCGCCGTACGAGCTGCATCATGAATGTTTCCAAATCGAACAAGAACACCAAATTCCTCTCCGCCATAGCGGAAGCACAGATCCTCATCCCTTGAGAATTCGCGCAGTTTAGCGGCTAAATACTTCAACACTTCATCTCCAACCAAATGTCCGAACTCATCGTTAACTCTTTTGAAATGGTCGATATCTAGAAGAATAAGCGAGAATGTTAAATGATCCTCCATCCATTCATTTATGGTTTGGTCAAATGTTCTCCGATTAGCAAGTCCCGTCAGCCCGTCCAATTGTATTTCTTTTTTCAATAAACTGAGATGATTATTAATATTATGAGTTAATTGTCTTACCTCGTAAATATACGAGCTCGTCTTTGGTATTTTGGAACGAATGGCTTTGTTTGACAGAATGGCTTCTTCTGAAAATTTAGCAAGTACATAAAGTGGTTTTGTTATGATAAAAGATACATAGCCTGCCGCAAGTAATATAATGACAAATAAAGGAAGTGATTGCATCAAAATATTAAAAATCAGCTTCTTTAAAGGCTCGTCCAAAATCGAGGTAGGGGTCTGCGCAACAATTCCCCAGCCGCTTATAGACTCATAAGCATACCCCGCAAAATAAGAATCGCCTTTTGAATTAATGATCTTCTGCGATCCGCTATGGCCAGATACAGCTCGATTAATCACTTCATTATCCGTAATTGTCTCTCGCAGACGTTCCTTGTCAGGATGAAAGATAAGATGACCGTGTTTGTCTGCTACATACACATAAGATCCATTTCCGTAGAAATGTTCAATTAATTGCCTGCTGAGAACATTACTTTCTTCCAAATAAATGGTTCCGCCCACATAACCGAGATAATCCCCCTTCACGTTCATTATGGGTGAAGAAATTTGAATAATGAGTCTGCCTGTTGCTCCAACGTAGGGCTCTGAGATCAGATGCCTTCTTAGCTCTACTGCCTGTTGTGACGCATAAGACGTAAGTTGCGTACCAATAACAAGTCCCTTAAGGTTAGAGCTGACAGCCTGTACTTTTCTAGAAGCATCGACGATAAAAATCGAATTAAAATATTGCTCATTTGATTTATACCAGATATCTAACTCTTTTTGAGTAAGCGGCTTATTTCCAGCCATTTCTGCAATAGAATCTATATTATTATGCATAATTTTTAGTAATTCGCTCGTATTGGAGGAAAGCTTTTTGGCATATTGATAATTGCTTTCGAGGTAACCTTCGGTTAAAGAATCTTTATTCGTTTTCCATGCAAAATAACCGCTTACGAACGCAGTTAAAAAGACGGATACAAATACTAGTAAGCCTAGCACCTCTCGAAGCTTAAATCCTTTCCGTTTTCCCATGGAAGCTCCTTCTCTTGTTGCAAAACTTTAGTATATATTAGCCCAATAAGAAGAGAAAATATATAACTTTTTATATAARCACCCTTTTATAACCTATTTAATTCTACTTATAATTGCGTATATTATTCAATTCCATGCATCTTTTATTTACCTCGCTCTTGTTCGTAGTGTATGTTACTTATAAAGTCTTTAATTAACTATTAAAGAATTGAATTTATCTAGAAAGGGTTGTAAAAATATATGAATGAAACACTCCTATACATTGAAGACGATCATGAAATTGGAAGCTTTGTTTGCCAGCATTTGAAAGAAAAAGGTTTTGAGGTGAAATGGCTCCGCAGCGGTGAACGAGCACTTGAAGAGGCAAACGGATGCAATCTTGTCATTCTCGATGTCATGCTGCCAGGTCTGGATGGCTTTACGGTGGGACAGCGTCTGAAAAAAACTGATCCAAGCCTCCCGATCCTCATGCTGTCAGCCCGTACTTCAATCGACGATAAGCTGCAGGGCTTGCAGTTCGCCGACGATTATTTGACGAAGCCGTTTCATCCCGATGAGCTTACCGCTCGAATTGAGGTACTGCTCCGTCGATTCTCTTCGCAAACATCCGAGACAACCGCTATCAAGCATCTGCTTGTTTACGAGAAGGAAAATCGAATTGAAAACCGCGATACAGGGTCGGAAATAACTTTGACCGGCAAGCAATTTCAAATATTCACTTACCTATTGCGCCATCTCGGGCAAATTTTAACGAAGGAACAAATCTATGAAGCGGTTTGGAAGGAGCCTTTCCTTGAAGGCGACAAAACGTTAATGGTTCATATTCGTTATTTGCGTGAGAAAATTGAACGCGATCCCGCAGCTCCAGAGATCATTGAAACCGTGCGAGGAATCGGTTACAGGGTAAGAGCATGAAGAAGAAATTGTTCCAGAGCAGCACCAAGTTTCGTCATTCCTTAATGTCACGCTACCTGCTTATCATTATGTTTGCCTTTCTGTTTATTCCAATTATTTTCCCGCTGGCTAGTATGTTGTATCTGATTTCGGAGACTGCCATCCATAAGGAAGAGCCTAGCGATCTAAAGTACGGAAATACCAATCACATTGAAGCCTTATGGCATCAAGAAGCTGCTTCGCTTGGTGACGCTTCTCCTGAACAAGTCGATCGGAAGCTTCAAGAGCTCTCAAAGAAGTACCCCGAAGCGTCCGTCTTTTGGGTCAATGCTGCGGGGGATACACAGCTGCAGCTTCCTAAGCAAACAAAGCTACCTGCTCACTGGACACATGTCGAGGCTATTCAATTTATGAAAGAGAACATAGATAACGATCCATTTACCGTCCTTGCTTTTATAGGTGAAAATAATAGCGGGCCAAGCTTTATGGTGCTTCAAATGCCAAGATCACTGCTCCAAATAAAGGCTCCACTTGGGTCGGGCACGCTCTTTTATGTTACTTTTATTTTTGTCTTGTTCACTTTCTTCATTATCATCTCCCTGTTATTTTTTAGACAAATACGCAGGCGTCTTCTGAGACTACAAGCGGCAATGACACTACGAGGTTTAAACGGCCTTCCGACACCTCTTGTTCAGAAAAAAGAGGATGAGATCGGACAGCTTGAAGCGGCTTTTAACGAAATGGTCGATCAGTTAAGGAAAAGTCAACAGCGGGAGCGGGAAGAAGAACAGCTGCGCAAACGTCTCATTTCCAATTTGTCACATGATTTGCGTACACCGCTAACCGTATTGAACAGTCACCTCTATTC
>NZ_JBFUHJ010000385.1:0-5459 GCF_056402455.1 Paenibacillus sp. P4_A7
CACCAGCAATAAGCCTCTCTAACAACGGTTCAATCAATGCCGCCAGTGCCCGCAGGAGTAAATAGCTCATAAGGAATATGACTCCGTACCGAAGAAGTGCAAAGTCACGTATACTCGTCAGTAGTGTAAACCACGCTTGCTCGAATGAGCCTAGCTCACGCATCGGCAGGTTTACGGTCCTTATAAGCCACTCAGCGATCACAGGCGATAAACGATTGGCCAACTGACCCGCTAGCAATAAGCAAACAATGATTACAACGCCTTCCCAAATAAAAAAGAAAAGACGCCTCGCAGAACCCGATGCGCCTCTCCTCATCCCTTGCACAAGCGAGCCAAACAGCAGCAAAAGAACAATAATTGAAACTGGTTCCGGCTCGCGAAATAGTTGATCCCAATTATTCATTTCGATTACCCGTTCTTCTTTGCTTGATCGATGAAGGTTTGTATCGTGCTGTCAAGCTCCCATTTGCCGAGAGGAGCTCCACGGAACGAGACAGTCACCTCGTTCACGCCTGGTTCGCCAATAAGCGTTACATTATTTGTTTTCACCGTAAATGTACCATCACTATTCGTCTCGAAAGTAGCATCCTTTGCTTCGCCTACCATGGCGCTTACAGCTTCCTGCTTCACTGTTCCTGCTACCTTGGTGCCAATCTCTTTCAAGTCATCCATGCTGTAGCCGCTGTACACAACGATACTTAATACAATTACAGCAACGAGCGCCCATTTAACGACAGTCTTTACGATGCGGACAATGAGAAATAGTACGACTAGTGCAATTACTAATACAAGCCAATGCTCTTTGAAAAAGGCCATCCATGTGTCTACGTCATACGTCGAAAAATCCAAAAAATCCAATACAATCCCCTCCATTATAACTCGTGCGAATTCCCATTACAAAATATTATAACCTACCAGTTAAAGGGCGTAAACGCTTGGCCCTCTTTTAAACAGACATATCCTGTCCAACTTTAACGTACAAGTAGTTATGAAGGAATTACGCAAGGAGGAACAGCCCTGTGAAAACTGCTATATGGCTTTACTTATTTTTGTTCATCGCTTTTTTCGATTTGCATGCTCAATATCCTATTTTAACTCCCTTTGCTATCTCTATTGGCGCAGCCCCTTCCTTTATCGGTCTCATGATGGGTATGTACTCTATCACACATTTACCAGGCAATCTTATTGCCGGATTTGGTGTGGATCGATATGGCAGCAGGTTTTTTATCGTATTCAGTTTATTGGCAGCAGGTATTGTCCTTCTCTTCCAATCACATGTAACCAATCCTTGGGAACTGCTTATTCTACGCTCCATCAGCGGGTTTGTACTTGCCTTCCTATCTCCAGCGTGTCTATCCTTGCTCGCTCGTATTACAAGTGACCGAACAGAGCAAGGTAAACTGATGGCCGGCAACGGGCTTGTTCATACGCTAGCGTCTGTTGTCTCTCCGGCTGCTGGAGCCTATCTGGTTGCTAAGATTGGATTTACAACCGCATTTAGCTTGCTAGGCTGGGTATTAATTGTAACGGCAATATGTGCACTCTTCTTCATTAAGGATATTCACTTAAAACCCGAGCTGTCAGAAGACGATGCCGCGGCTCTTACCAAAAACAAACCTAAGCTGCCGCTTGAACCGGCGACTCCTATACCATGGCTTATTTTTCTGCTGCCGGCAGCTATCAGTTGTGCTCAAGGCATATTATCTTTCGAGCTCCCGCTGCTTGCCAAAACGCAGGAAGCCATGCTAACAACTGGATTACTGTTTTCCGTTGTAAGTATCGGCGCACTCGTTACGCTAAGCATGCTTTTCTTAAACCGTGTATCCGCATTTGGACGTACTTTATGGGGCTCACTTCTTTTGGCTATCGTATACTTTTGCATCGCAGCAGGTGCTCCTGCTCCTTTTGCGGTTATGCTGCTTTTTGTTGGTATGGCCAAGGGCATCATCCTGCCAGCCTTATCTACGCTGTTGATTGAGCTTAGCGGCGGTGCCCGCTATGGGAGGACGTTCTCCGTCTTATCGATCGCTTTCTCAATCGGAGCTTTCATTGGACCTATGGCAGCAGGCCAGCTGAGAGATCATATATCACCCTATTATCTCGCCTTTATCGGGCTTATGATTGCAGTTACCGTACTTCCGTTCCATATTTCTCGGTCACTGCCTTCTCGCACCCATTTTTCGTGACTTGGGTAGAAGCACAGGGCTATCGCCGCATCTGTACATACAATAGCGTATGGCAGATGACCAGTAATGACATTAAGCATCTGGAACATCAGCTTGCGAATAGGAAGAGGGGTGACTCCTGACATGTCTGGAAAAGTAGAGCACGTAAGCAACAAAGGCTCTGGATATAACGGCTTCACAAACACTGGCACGATCCTTGTGCTGTTTATATTACTTGTAATTATCGCTTGCTCTTGTATGCGCTAATTTAATCAATCGATACAAAAAAACGGCATGCATCACGCATGCCGTTTTTTGTATCGGTAAAAATAAAATTTGGTGGTAAAATAGAACGAGCTCAAACAAACGGAGGTGACACCATGGACCTTGCCATAATTGTAGAAGGAAAAAATGATAAAAGCCGCCTGCGACGCGTTTTGCAAGCTGAAGTCCCCATTTACTGCACATTCGGAACGCCGGGCTCTGAACAGCTTGAGAAGCTGCGCTTGCAAGTCGGACAAAAACAGGTATACATATTTACGGATAACGATTCGTCAGGAAAACGAATTCGCAGCCTGCTTCGCGATAGCTTCCCTGACGCCGAGCATATATATACAAGAAAAGGCTATTCTGGTGTGGAGCATACACCAGAGGATTATTTGGTCACACAACTAGAAAAAGCGGGTCTCGATGCGCAGATTATTTATCCTTCGCAGAGTCCCGCTTCATTATGGAGTAAAGATGAATTTTAAAGAAGCTTGTTTAGTTCCTTTACAATCTGATCGGCCGTTAAGTCCTCTGCGCTGCCATTAAATTGTTTACGAATTTGTCCATCTTTGTCCACAATTGTAATGACGTTTGAATGTATGAATGAGCCATCAGGAGCCTTTTGAACCATTAGACCAAAACCTCGTGCTAACTCCGCTGTAGCTGCTTCCTCACCCCGGAGGAAATGCCAGCTATCAAAGCTAGCCTCTACTTTGTTCGCAAATTTACGAATAACTTCATTTGTGTCACGCTCTGGGTCAAAGGTTATAGATATGAGCTCGGCTTTCTTGCCTAGCTTACCTTCCTCTTTCAACTGATCCTGTACCTGCGAAAGCAGGAAGGTAGTCGGAGGACACACGTCCGGGCAATTAGCAAAATAAAAATATACAATTCGAGCTTTGCCATTAGTAGATGCAAGCGATACTTGTTTCCCATCAATATCAGCTAGCTCGAATGCAGGAGCTGCACCTAGTTTCGGGAGCGGCTGCTTTGGCTCCATTACATAAGTAAAAAATAAATAAATACCCATAACAGCGCAAAGCGCTAATACCGCAATTTTAAAACTATGCTTTTTTGCGAAGCCCACTACATTCACTCCTTAAAATGATGAAAGATATATAGGATCAAACCTATTATGAAAATGGCGTGTTAAGAATCATGGCTAGAAATACAACCATTAAATAGTTCACAGAAATAAGGAAGTTTGTCTTCGCCCATTTCTCAGTATCTGGAGCGGAGGTTCCCTTCAAAGTGTGAACCAGCCACACTATTCCTCCAATTACAGAAATGATCAAGAAGTAGATACCCGAATATCCATACGTGTACATTAAAACCACAACAGGAAGAAGTAAAACAACATATGGGATCATCTGCAGCTTTGTCCGTTTAATGCCTTTCACAACAGGCAGCAGCGGATAACCCGCAGCCCGATATTCTTCAACGCGACGAATGGCGAGTGACCAGAAATGGGCAGGCTGCCATAAGAACAGCAAAGCAAACAATAACCAAGCACCAGCGTCTATTTCATTAGTTACTGCACAATAGCCGATTACAGGCGGCATAGCACCGGAAATTCCGCCTATGGACGTGCTCCAGGTTGATGATCTCTTCAGCCACATCGTATAAATAACAATGTATACAGACCATCCTAACAGTCCTAGCCATCCAGTTAATGGATGAATGGAAAATAAAACACCCAAGCCTACAATCCCCAAAATAATACCATAAGCGAGTACCGCTCCTGGCTTCATTCGACCAGTTGGCAAAGCGCGGTTTTTCGTGCGCTCCATCTTCAAGTCAAGCTCACGATCCCAATAGTTATTCGTAACTGTTGCGGACGCAATTATAAGTGTAGAGCCAACAAGCACCAATATGAGAAGGATAAAATCGATATCCCATTTGGAAGCAACCCAGAAACCACCTAATGCGGCGAACATATTTAGCCGAAGAAGCCCTGGTTTTGTTAAATCAATTAAGTCTTTCAGCACGAAGCGAGCCTCCCGAGTTATACGACAAGACGCATTTGCGTCTATCTTTCATTGATGAACCGTTCTTAATCATACCGAAAAAAGGATGCAATGACAACGTACATCCTTTTTGTTCATCATATTGCCACGCAAATTGTGACAAATCGTTTGTAACCAAATGGGCAGACATTCAATACAATAACAATGTAGTTAGAAGCCTATAACTTTCCGTGCCTTAAATTGTGAAATAGTCTAAGAAGGGAAGTGAACCACCCCATTTATGGCAGTCATTAAAACAAACTCCGAGAACACCAAAATGCTTGCTCGGCTCATGCGTGCTGAAGCCGAGGGTGAAGGTGAGCTCGGAATGCTTATGGTTGGTAATGTCGGCGTAAATCGTGTTCGCGGCAATTGTATGGATTTTAGAAACATTCGCTCCATCCCAGATATGGTATACCAAAGTCCTGGCGGTTTCGAAGCGACGCAAAAGGGTTACTTTTATCAGTCTGCTCGCGATAAAGATATTCGCTTGGCAGAACGCGTCATTAACGGCGAACGTCAGCACCCCGCTTCAAATGCGCTTTGGTTTTTCCGTCCAGCGGGCGACTGCCCGAGTACATGGTATGATCAGGCAAATAGTGGACGCTACAAGGCACATTGCTTCTTTGTTCCAACTCCCGGCGACTGTCCAGCTGTTTATTAAAACTACATTTTTTCTAACATGCGAAAGCGAGGAATAACAGAATGTCTAACGGTTATGGTTACAAAAATCAGGTAAGTCCAGCAAACATGGGTCCTCAATATGGTGGTTATGGCAGCTATTCTCAGCAAAATTTCCCGACCACTTTGCCAGCTCAGGTTATGCCAAATGCGGTAATGCCTAGTTCAATGATGCCTAACTCCATGATGCCAAATTCGGTGATGCCTGCTTCTACTATGCCAAAAGGGATGATGCCGACTGGCATGATGCAAGCTGGAGCTGGGATGATGCCGTCCGGTATGATGCAAGCTGGAGCTGGGATGATGCCGCCTAACGTACCGAGCGGCGCCTTCGTTACAC
>NZ_JBFUHJ010000386.1:0-5456 GCF_056402455.1 Paenibacillus sp. P4_A7
AGACTTTCGTCCATTGCGGAAGGCGGAAGATTCCCTACTGCTGCCTCCCGTAGGAGTCTGGGCCGTGTCTCAGTCCCAGTGTGGCCGATCACCCTCTCAGGTCGGCTACGCATCGTCGCCTTGGTGAGCCGTTACCTCACCAACTAGCTAATGCGCCGCGGGTCCATCTCTAAGTGATAGATTGCTCCATCTTTCTCGATTCGATCATGCGAYCAAATCGCCTATCCGGTATTAGCATYCGTTTCCGAATGTTATCCCAGTCTTAAAGGCAGGTTACCCACGTGTTACTCACCCGTCCGCCGCTAACTTAATTGAAAGCAAGCTTTCAATTAAATCCGCTCGACTTGCATGTATTAGGCACGCCGCCAGCGTTCGTCCTGAGCCAGGATCAAACTCTCCAAATTGGTGTTTGACTTGCTCAATCTTTTATCGCTTTTCTAATGATCCGTTAGGATCGTTAGGGCAGTTTAATACTCGTTGTTCAGTTTTCAAAGAGCAATCTTATTCTTGTTTGTTTCTCGTTTGTTCCGGTGTGTTTCTTGSCCGGAMTAAGAATATAYCATGTATCCGCCCATTAATGCAAGTGTTTTTTAAAAATTCTTTTTAAACATGTGATTCGCTTATATATAGAGTGTGTTTATCCATCTATTTTATACATAAAATAAAAAGAAGCCCAAGCTTTGAATCAGCTCAAGCATCTATTATCAAAACAGTAGTCCCCTTATATGCGGGTTACTTTGAACTCCTGCTTTTGACTCCGCCAGTTTCACTTCTACCTTTAAAAGGAGTTGAACCTTTGGCGCTAGTTGCACCTTTATTCGTGCTACCACTTGCGTTCTTATCCGCTTCCGCGCCTTTAGAAGACTTTTTTCTGCTGAACACTTTCCCTGCAGCTGCTTTTTGCTCACCCTTTTTCCATCGAGTCCAGCCTTTACTACCCGTGCCTCTGCCCGTACCGCCTTTTGCCTTAGCTTTAGTCATATCATCACTCCATTATTTTTTGTAGCCGAATTACTATTCGTAAAATGGAATACCTTATCCTAGTTATGCGGAACAAATCCCGTTGGTTTGGCACACAGTTTCATCAAACGTAACCACTACGGCTTTTATAGCCTCTATATATAGTACACTAAATCGCTAAGTTTAGGCTAATTCCTTCTAAGTAATTTCTCATCATTACTACCTTATTCAAGCAAATTTATACTTGTCCACTCGTTCAATTTCAAAAAAATTCTCTTCTCCCCCGTCTTCGTTATGGTAATATTGTCTGAATCCGTAATTTTATGTATTAATTAAAACTAACGGAACAGGGGAAATACGAGTAGTAATCACATATCTTTTTTCATACCAGTGCAATTCAATCTTATAAAGGAGGATCACCAGATGAAAAAGAAAAACATTTTTATTACAATACTTACATTCACTCTACTTCTCGGCATCATCAATCAACCACCAAGTGTACATGCTCAGACACTTCCTCCCGAAGAAAATCGCTGGAAGGAAATAGCTGTAGGCAGCAGTCAAAGTATAGGTATCAAGGATGATGTAACAGTGTGGAATTGGGGAAACACAACTACATATCGTGGAGAGCTGGGCTCAGAAACCAATCTTAATTCTCTTATTCCCAAGTAAGTGCCTATAATTAAAAATGCTGTCGCTGCCGCGGGTGGGCAGACACACTCGCTAGCGCTAACAAGCGAAGGAACGGTTTGGGCATGGGGCGGCAATCTTGATGGACAACTAGGCGATGGAAACAAAGTTAGTCGTGAAACCCCAAAACAAGTCGAACAGCTGCGTGATGTCATTGCGATCGATGCAGATTGGACCAGCAGCTTCGCTGTCAAACAAGACGGGACGGTTTGGGTCTGGGGCGGCTTTTTCCCCGAAGTTCCAATACAACTTCCTAAAGCTGCGGATATCATTTCCTTATCAGCTGGCTATGGAAACTTTATGATGCTAAAGAAAGACGGGACGGTGTGGACTTACAATTATGGAATGGTTCAAGTAGAAGGTATAGAGGACATCGTCCAAATTGCAGTCGGTGGGCAATATACATACGGTTTGAAGAAAGATGGTACGATATGGTTTTGGGGCTCTAGCGGTATTGGTAAAGTTAATGGGAGTTCTGTTAATAATAATTCAGCACCAAGTATGCTTCCAGGAATGTTCGATGCGGCAGCTATTCAAGCCTCAGCTAGTGGCCCTCTTATATTAAAAAAGGATGGTACGGTATGGGCCAGTGGTGACAATCCCGGAGGCCAGTTAGGTATCGGTTCTTATAAATCGAGCGAAATCCCCGTCCAGGTTATCGGATTAAAAAAAATAAAGCGAATCGCCGCACATGGTACGGGATATCGCTCTATGGCTGTACGTGCGGATGGAACCTTATGGTCATGGGGTATTGGAGCTACTGGCGACGGTACAAAATGGGATCGTACGTTGGCCGTCGGAATTAAGAGCTACGATTCTCAATTAATAGAGAAAGATCCTATTTTTGTCGATATAGATGGCAAAACATTACGTTTGAAACAACCACCGATTAAACAGAATAACCGTACGATGGTTCCAATAAGAGCCATATTTAATGGACTCGGGGCTGTATTAGACTGGGACTCCAATACCCGCACTATTACAGCTTCAAAAGGAAGCAACAGCATTGTATTAGTCGTCGGGAGCACAACGGCACTTGTGAATGGTGAATCGATCATCCTCGATGCTGCCCCGACAATTGTTAACGGCTCCACTCTCGTACCTGTTCGCTTCATTAGTGCATCGTTGGGAGCAAACGTAGAATGGGACAGTAACAGTAAGACTGTCATTATTACAACGCGTCCGTAATGAATGAGAAGAGTTACTAGCTATTTTTAAACGTTATAGATAATGCTTCATCCTTAAGCTGCTTTATCCTTTCTCATAAGATAAGGATAAAGCAGAATGATTCCTACAACATAAAGCAGTAAAGCAAATATTGCTGGCGATAGATGCCAATAGTCGATATATCCAATTCCATAGTGCACGCTGAATCCAGCATAAAAGCCTGGAGCGCCTCCTATTAATAAAGTCCACCACACCCATCGCTCACCTTGTCCAATACCCCACAAAGCAATAATAAGAATCGCTATTGCATCGCATAAGAGTGCACCACCAAATCCAGCCCTATCATGAGCGATTAATGGAATTAAGTTGGGATTCACTTCATTAAGCTCAGCTGGCGTCATCTCTAGATAAACGAGGTCCGTTTGTACGAACACATTAGTCACTCCAACAGCAGCAATTGTGATACCGCCTATTGCTAGCGCAAATCCTAACACAACAAAACATAATTGTCCCCACATCGCAATGCGCCATACCCTATCATTATGTAGATTGACGGAATTACGATTTGGCTGATCTGCTTTTTTGCGCATAGAAAGAATGAATAATGAAAAAGAACAGCCGCCGCTAAAGCATGCAGTGGATCAAAGTAGCCGTAACCCAGATATAGAAAGAAACTCGAGAAACCAAATATCCCAGAGGTCATTAAGGCAGTTTTCGCCCAATGTTGGTTGTGCTTTAGTCCATACTTCGCTAATTGGTAATAAAGAATGCCAATAGAGATCATTGTCCCGGCCAACGTTATCCGATCATGAGACATGAAATGCAGAATACGATGGTTCACAAGGTGAATCTCGGACGCGGTCATACCCAAAAAATCAAGATCATAAGGTAATAAAACAGTAGTTTTGGCAATAATCCAAGCAAGGATGCCGCCAACAATCATCCCTATTCCGAGCAGACACATATAACCCCAATACTTCCAAAATGGTTGGACATTCGGCTCAGCTGTATGACGAACCTGTTCGTAAATAATCGCTTCATTGATACGTTTAGGTAATCCTGGCCCAGCATAAACCAATCCGCTGTGCAGCATGACGTAATTGGCTCCCGCTTGCATAAGATCGAGAGCATCTTGTGGTTCATGTACTCCACCGCCTGCTTTAATTATTAAAGAAGTAGGAAAATGACTACGGAGACTTCTTATTTTATCTAATGTAGGTGGCTTGCTATCTCTGCCGACTCGCACTTCTTCACAGTCGCCATCACGAATAGCCTCACCAATTACTACACCGCTCCATATGGAAGCATCTTGTTTATTTAATAACGCAATTAGCTTATCATTCGGGAATTCGGTTGGTACATATAAGAAAAAGGGCCTTTCTGTTATGTTTCGGAAATTCTTTAATGTATGTATTCCTTTTAAAATAGCAAGAGAACTTTCCAAATCCCTTGACCCGCTAAAAATATCTATATAGAAGCCCGCAGCTGCTCCAGATAATTCAAGCTTCGATATCATTGTCCTGAATTCCTGTAACGCCTGCTTAGGAGAGGAATCCGGCATCGGTGTAATTCGAACAAATTGCGGCAGCTGGTGTCCCGGCTTTTTCATACGTTCAGCTACTCGTTCTACACCTACGTTCTCAAAATAAGAAGGATATCGAATGGTTTCCACTGCTGAGTCATTTTCAATTCGTGCTTGCATTCGAATCGGATTGACTGTAACCGGACCTTGCTCGATAAAACCAAAGCCGAACTGGGCTAATGCTCTATGAGCAGTTCCTTGCGGATCAACGCTACCTGACAAGCCAATCGGTGAATGAACAGATATACCGGTTATACTTCGTTCAAGCAGTGGTGACAGCTCCATATGTCCAAGCGTTCGAATAACAAAGGATCCACTTGGCAATCTGCTTAATAAACCAATGGATTGTAACGTTAATGACCTGCTAAGCCTAGCAGGGAGCCGAAACAATAAAGGTCGAAATAAAGTTTGATAAGACCAATCCGGCATGATAGTTCTCCTTAACTCATTAGTATAGGAATATTATACCAAATTGAGCGGAGTAAGTAGATCATCTAAGAAAAACATTCTATATAAAAATCCATTATATGCAAAAAAGCACCTAATCAATATCCTACAAGGACATGAAAAGGTGCAATCTATATTCAACCCTTGAAAAAACTTGTTTTCCAAGGAGAATTGGATATGTAATTCATAGATAAAAAATGGTGAGTCATGTAGGATTCGAACCTACGACACCCTGATTAAAAGTCAGGTGCTCTACCAACTGAGCTAATGACTCATGGAAAGTTCAAAGATGATAAATTTACACCTTCAAAACTGGATACGAAAGTTGTTTCACTGAACCTTAGCTGTTTGTTTGCCGGATGTATGGGTCCATGCAAACCTTWTTTTAGGATAAGCCCTCGACCGATTAGTATTCGTCAGCTCCACGCATTGCTGCGCTTCCACCCCGAACCTATCAACCTCGTCGTCTTCAAGGGGTCTTACATACTGGGAAATCTCATCTTGAGGGGGGCTTCACGCTTAGATGCTTTCAGCGCTTATCCCGTCCGTACTTGGCTACCCAGCGGTGCTCCTGGCGGAACAACTGGTACACCAGCGGTACGTCCATCCC
>NZ_JBFUHJ010000387.1:0-5449 GCF_056402455.1 Paenibacillus sp. P4_A7
ATCCTATTTTGCTTGCTAATTTTATTTATCAGTTGATATGGAGTTATTTAATAATCGACCAGATTATAGTTGTGGGAAAACGCATAGAATACTACCCTTACCTTTTACATATTGTTATTGCTTTTAGTTCAGGGTGGTATTATTTCAGGTACAGAAAAAAGTCTTCTTCATTACGCTAACGGGGAACGTTAGTTGAACAAATAAGGGGCAGTTTGCTGCGGCAGCTACTCCCTTTATTTGTTAAGCTAACGGGCAGGATAGTGCAATGTCCTTTTCGAATACTATATTATACAAAGTAAGGTTGTATTTAATCGTGGACATGTCAGGATGCTATTTCGGAATTGCATGAATAGCCGTTTCCAAATATTTTCGGGTAACATTCCCAATAGTAAAGAGGTAGGAGGAATCAAAAAAATGAATTCATTTGAAATATATAGATCAGTTCGCACTTGGGAAGACATGCGTGCCCTTGAGATGGATATGCTAAATGGAAAGATTGATAAAGACCCAACTAAATTTGCGAAGTGTAGAGAGGTTATGGAAAGAATGAGAGTGCTTTTAGAACATGACAGCACAGATGTAGAGTACATTGTTACTAACACCTTCACATATTTGAAAAAAGGAGGGTGGCTGTATAACTATTACATTGAACAAAATAAAATCGAATACAGAGATTATGAATACACAATCTATAAAGGCCTTCTGAATGGAGAGGAAGAATTAAAAACCTTCCCAACTCTAATAGAAGCGGTGGCTGAAATTTTATCTCATTATCCAGAGCAAGGACTCAAAACAGTTGAAGGAGCAGTTGCTGACTTGACGATCTTTTGTGAAAAATGAGATGCATATGCCCCTCCAATTCCTCAACTTCAATAAAAAGTTGGGTATTGTTCCCAAAGTTTATTCACTGTCGACGTTACGCTAACGGGGAACGATAGTTCAATTCATTAAGGCTTCCGCAGGCAGTCTTTTCTCAAATAATTGGCAGAATAGCTTAAGTAAATGTTAGCTATGATGAAAGGGTGAGTACATGCTTGAACCCAAAAGAATGATGCAGTTTACCATTGTTGATATTATTGAAAGGAAAATATATTTCATAAAAACGAATAACATATTCGATAAGTTAGAGTTTCAGTATGATAATGAAGGCGAGCTGCTTGCTTACGATGAAATGTTGGTTGATGTGAAGCTAATGGACGAAAACGAATTTGTAAATAAGTATCTAAGCATTATTCGCATGCTGTCAGTAAAATTCGAAAACAAGGTATTTAGTGATGATAAGGAAACAGAAAAAATGTCTGGATATAATAATGCAATTGTCAACATTTTGAGGTGCATAAACCCTATTTATGAGTTCGATTCAAATGATTAAATGAATTACTCAAGAATTTACACTTTATATTCAACTAACGGGTAACGAATAGCTCAATAACGGATATTTGAATAAAACCCCCATTTTTATGAACATGTCTACACACAAAACCTTTTCAGAAGAATATTAACGGCCATACAAGCCATTTTCTTTTTATAGGTCTTCAATTCGATCATAAAGGGAAARTGGCTTGTATGGCCGTTCTGTTCGTTTAGTGCTTTTTGGTATCTACGAGGTAACATGCTCACAAAATAAGAGATTTTGTACAGATGTTGTTGCTTTGTAATAAAGTTTGATTAAAAATACGTCGTAAACTCATATTTTCCGTTAAATAAAAAGACCTCGTTTTGAAAAAAGATTGATCAAAACGGGGTCATTCTTTGTGAAGTACTATACAATTTTTATAAAAAGATAGATCATTTTCTACCTGTGTTGTTCTACAATCGCGCCCGATCCTGGAAGATACATTATCCTCAATTACTTCTTTGAATTAAAAAAAGTTCATAATTAACCTCCTCGCATTATTTTTCTTTTAACATTGAATACTTTCGATAAGCTTTATAGAAACTGCTACCAAAGAAAACAATCATAAGGGCGGGAAGCAACCTCAAAAGGGCAAATGGAGTTTCAAATAAAAATGCTTTCCAAAATAATGCACCTTTCATACTCCAAAGACCTTCAGCTAAATATAAACCTGAATCCTTGTAAAGCATATAAGAAAAAGACAATAACAGTATACCTAAACCAGATGAATAACCCATCAATCTTTTATAATAATTACTCTTTGATTGGCGATCCGAGAAGATTTCATTTTGATCATCATCTTCTTTTTGCCAATATCGAATTCCACCAAGCCAGGAGCCATTTATATAAATCCAACCGAAGTCTTCATATATCCCTTTGTAATCTTTGAACTTTTTATTTGATAAATAATCTTGATAATCCAGTCGCATCACATATCTCTTGTCGGTTTTTTCGAAAGTGTATATTCCTAATCCACTAATATTTGTACAACGATAGCCTTTTTGTAATTGCTCGTTCAGCCATTGCTCCTCTTTTTCAATATCAAAAAATATCTTAAATTTCTTCATTCGATTCACTTCCTTCGTACAGGGATAAAATATGCAATAACCTGTTTTGTTCCATTTTCAAAATGGCGCTTCCTTCCGCAGTTATCATATAAACTTTTCTCCGACCTGACTCTCCAACAGGTTCAATCCAACCATGCTTATTCAAGTTTTCAATCGCACCGTATAATGTACCAGCTGCTAAAATAACAGTACCGTTACTTATCTTTTCTATCTTCTGCATTGCGGCATAGCCATGGAGTGGCTCACGCAGAGCTAATAAAATATAATGCATGGTTTCAGACAATGGTAATAACTTATGTTTCATATCCTCACCCTCTATTCAGTTCAGCTATATAGTTCAACTTAATAATAACATAATGCAGTTCAACTGAATAGTCAACAACATTTTCAAAATTAGTCAAAGGAACTCGCTGGGCGTTAAACTAACGGGCAGGATAGTTCAATCGTTTCGTGAGTACCTTCAAGCATATAAATTCACGAAAGCAGGAAAATACAGAAACCACGTGGAATAAATATACAACTATACCGTATTAGGAGGTCGTGAAATGGCGTTTCCGACACATATTGTATCGGCAGGCGGAATTGTAGAAGATGGAAATGGAAATATCCTATTAGTAAAAGCCCATGACGATGGTTGGGTGTATCCTGGTGGGATAACTGAAGTTGGAGAAAACCTGATTGATGGCGTGATTCGTGAAATCAAAGAGGAAAGTGGAATAGAAGCCACTGTTAGCCATTTAATTAGTGTTGTTTCGAATACAGCGATCCATAAGTGGTATGACGGTGTGACTGATGTTCCTACGAAGGTTATGTTTGATTTCGTGTGCAAAGCTGTGGGTGGAGAGTTAGCTACTTCTGATGAAACGAGCGAGTGCAGGTGGGTTCCAAAGGAAAATGTTCTGGATTTGATTACTTTACCTGCAATCCGCATGCGTTATGAAGCTTATTTGAACTTTAACGGCTCTGTGAATTATATAGAGTACGTCACAGCGACAACGTCAGAATGTAATATCAAGCTTCAAAGGCGTGTTTAGTTGTACGAGGGCTCGTGTTTTAAGAATCTTTGCACTAACGGGTAACTTTAGTTGAATAATGAACATTGATGAGCAGGCACTACGGTAGCCTGCTTTTTTCATTGGAGTAACGAGCAGTATAGCTGAATTACAACTGTTATTGGTGTTGATTTAATGGTAATATGTGGGTGAAGGATGTGGTGGGATGTGAAAGACATATTGATTAGTTCTATTGGAGTTGCAATACTTGCTTTGTTACATATCGGAAATGCTAACTCACAACAATTAACAAATGATAGCCAAGTTGTTTCTCAAGTGAAATCATCAATTAATAATGTAATCTCAAACAATAATGTTGTAACTGCAAAACCAACTTCGAGTTCAAATCATCTCACTTATACTATTGTTGCAAATCCATATGATGTAATTCATGTTACATTAGAGAAAATGGATGCAGAAGGAATATATGAGAATGTTCTTTCTTATGAAGAATCTTTATCATCCGATGGATTGAGTAAACAACAACATTATGATAAATCCGGTAACTATAGACTGGTACTTGAAGATAAGTCCAATAATACCACTGCTACACATACTATTATTGTCTCTGATAAATGAGGATTGTTATTGAAAAAAGGCATCATCATTCGATGGTGCTTTTTCTATGCTGCTTGCATATTTATCGTGCTATTCTTGTGAGTTAGTCTAGAGGAACACAGAGGAGATTATCATTAAGCTAACGGGCAGGATAGCGCAATTAAACAACAAAAAATTATGGAGTTTTTAAACTAAAAATAGTATTTCTAATTGTAGGATTATTTAAAGGGGGAGAGCTACATTACATGCAAAAGAATAGAATCATAATCATTGATGGTATGCCAGGTTCGGGTAAGTCCACAACATCAACATTCATATCTGAAAAATTATCTGCCCTTAATATCAACAATAAACTTTTCCTTAACAAGCTCTGATAACCCATTATTTATTAATACACCAGCTATAAATTCTTTAAGTTCTGACGAAGAGTCCGAAGATTTTACTTCTAAAGTAATCAGCTTATATTCTAATTTTGTTGAAGAGTATAAAGAAAAACAAAGTGTGGTTATTATTGAGAGTCTAATTTATCAAGGCATTGTAAGTGTCGCTCTCTTCAAAGGGATGAAAGAAAACAAGGTTAAAGACCTTGCTAAGCGTATCTTCGAAATTATGAATGGGATGAATCCCGAATTTGTTTTTTATGTTCAAGTTGATGCTGAAATGTAGGTTTTGAATAAAGTTTGAGTAAAAGCATCTCCCAAGCCCATATTTTATGATAAATAAAAAGAATCCGTTTTGAAAAAATGATTGATCAAAATGGATCCTTTCTTTGTAAAGTATTGTATAATTTTTATAAAAAAGTTTGATTATTTTCTACTGTTGATCTTCAACAAACGCGCTCTTAAAAGGAATAAAATTTCAGTTAAGTGATAAGATAAGATTCTATAGAGTTTTTCATATGATTAACGAGTGACTTCGGTATCCAGTCCTTCCCACTTATCGATATGCTTTTCTGGCTAAGTTGAGTAATGTCGAATATTCTTTGGACAGACGAGATAAAGCCCATTCTGCAGCCACATCTTTTAGAGAAATTTCATCGATAGACACTGTTTGCCACATTCGAGCCAAGGTTAAAATCACATTACGCTCATCACCTTTGATACCCTCAATCAACCCAGGTAAAGACTCCTTAATCACTCTGGGGTCAAGAATATCTRAAGCATCAGGACCAAATAGAGAAATGCTATTCTTTCTCGCTTGTGCTAAAACAATAGCTAAATCAGGGTCATAGGTTGGTTCCTAGATTTGTCCTTTCTCAAAATCACTCCTGAGCCACTCACCATAGGTAAATTTATTTCTTGGTAGTTATCGCCAAGGTACAATATCGCTATGGTTTATAATCGTGACTTCAAGTGGTCTCACAGAATCTGCTTTTC
>NZ_JBFUHJ010000388.1:0-5438 GCF_056402455.1 Paenibacillus sp. P4_A7
CCCTTTCTCATTAGACGTCTTCCAATGCAAACCTCCCCATGTCAGCAGCAAGCAAAAAGTTATGGAGCCTAAAATAATGTTAATGGTATCTGGTTTCTGGAACCGACGCCTTTTCATGCTTTTATGTTGTTTTCCCATCGTTTTCTGACACCACCTTCCTATTAAAGCAGCTATGAGTCAGCCTTCTTTCCCCAAGGAGAAAGAAGGCTGACTGCGATTAAAAGCCTAATACATCTTCGATAATAAGAGCGACCATTTTGCTAACCTGAGTTTTCACTTCGTTTAGTGCTTTGTTTTTGATCGCTTTGGAAGCCTCAACTCTATTAATTTGATCAACTGCGTCATTGCCAGCTAGAACAACTTCCATGATCAGTTCAACCTTCTGCTTATCATCCTTAGCAGCTTCAAGCTTTACTTTTATCTCGTCAAGCTTCTCTTCAAGAGCAACAACAATATTTTTGATTTCTTTTTCTGGATCAATTGCCGCATCACCATTAACAAGCTTAACCTCTTGTTCGAATAATACCTTTGCTGACCCGCCGTTAGAAGCAACTAATGACGCTTGAATAACGGCCGTTCCTTCCGCTACTTTATTYGGAATGGATACTTTTCCTTGCGATTCCACTTTAACATCCTTGCTGCCGGATACTTTCTTCCATTTCAGCACGGAAGTAGGAAGCTTAGTTCCGAAGACCGTCAAGCTATATTCATGATGCTTGCCGTTAGCGGTCACCTTCACTGTCGACACCGTTTCCGAACGAAGATACGCTGCGGTCATTGCTTTCGAAGCAGACTCATCATAGTTTAGCTTATCTTGAATGTTTTCAATTGCAGATTCTACATCAGAAAACCTTACCCCAAGATTGGACAATACTTTGCTTAACGTATAATCATCCTTCTCCGATAAAATCTCTTCCATTGCATCGATCTTAATCTCATTAATTTCCGACTTACGGCCGAACAGCTCCGTGAGGTCTCTTGGCTTCATATCCTTAATGCTATCTTTTATTTCTCCCTCTACTCCCAGACGCTTATCACCGTCGCCGAACATGAATATGAGGAAATCGTCTACCGTAAGGCTTTTCACTTTAGCTGCCGCCGCTATTGTCTTCAACGCATCCTGATATTGTGGATTGGTCATGATTGATTCCAAGTTAGAGGCTTTAGGATCATAGTGAACGGAGCCGACCGCTTTAATGATTTCAAAAAGACTCGCCTTCACCTGCGCGGCGTCTGCCGTATTAGGAAGCTTACGTACAATTTTATTCCAAATCGGATCAATTAGCGCTTGATGCTTTGTTTGATTAAGCCCAGCAAGCTCTTCTAAAAGCCTGCGGACATCCTTAATGTCATTAGAATCGCCGGCAAGAAGTGCAGCTTGCAGCTTGTTCATTCGCTCTAGGAAGGGTTCAACTGGGAAAACATCTTGAGCTCCCTCAGCGGCTGTAAGTGTAATCTCTTGCTCGAAAATCACTTTGGCTGATCCCCCATAAGGATTAACAAGACTTGCCCGAATAACGACTGATCCACTGACGGCTTCTGGAGAAAGCTGAACAGTACCATTTGGCAGCACGCTTACGTCCTCACTGCCTGATACTTTAGCCCATTTCAGCGCGACCTTTGGAATATCTACACCAAACACCTTCAAGCTGTAATCATGGCGAAGTCCACCCTCGCTTATCTTGGCAACTGCCACAGCTTCAGAACGAATATAAGCAACGGTTATTGCATTCATTGCCGCTTCATCCTTCTTCAGCTTGAGCTGGAAGTTCGATACCATAGATCGTATATCTTGAGACTTAATGCCAAGACCATCAAAAATCTTACTAAATTTATACGACTTCTTATCACTTAGCAGCTTGTCTGTCGCTTGAAGCACCACATTCGTAATTCCCTGCGAATTGCCTAGCAAACTCAATATTTGTAGGGATGACATGTTCCCTAGCTCACTGCTTATGGTTCCTTCTATTCCCTTCCGGTTGCCGCCGTCACCGAATAGAAATACTAGAAAATCATCCATTGTAATGTTCGCATCGCCACCGGCGGCTGCAATTGTTTTCAATGTCGCACGAAATTCAGCATTTGTGCGAATGGCCTCCAAATCAGCCGCTCCTGCATCATATCGGAACGAGCCGACCGCATTGACAAACCGGAAGAGGCTCGCTTTGAGCTCCGCTTGATCAACTGAATCAGGAAGCTTTTTACTGATTTTATTCCATATCGGATCGATTAGGTTCTGGTTTTCGGACTCATCAAGTCCTGCAATCTCATCTCGTAAGTCTCTTACATCTTGTACATCCTGCGGACTTCCTGCAGCTAGTGCATCATGAAGCTTTTGCATTCTCTGCAAAAAACCGCTTGACGGCAGCTCCGTTTCAGCCGCATTTACTGCTTCAATAAATCCTAGCTTCTCCGTCAACCCCTTTTGGCTGAGTGGTATCCCACCTATTACTGCGGCTAACATGGAAACCGCAAGCGTGGATGCAGTTACTTTTTTTCTTAACGTCATCCTAATCATCCCTACCTTTCAATTATAAAACTAAAATTGCAAAACCGGCATTTGCTGCTTCACACCTTGATTCATGCTGGGACGGCCGACTGAATAATAAACAAAGTCCGTTCCGAGCAAGTCCTTCTCTTCAAACACATTACGACCATCAATCAGAATCGGCTGGTTCATCACACTTTGCAGAAGCCTAAGGTCCACTTCGGAAAACTCGTCCCACTCCGTTAATAAACAAAGCGCATCTGCACTACCAGCCGCCTCTAACGCATCATCACACCATATGACACCACCCTTCCCGAATAAATGACGAAAGTTGACCATCGCAATAGGATCATAGGCTTTAACATTCACGCCGATATCAACCAAATGCTGTATGATCTCCAGAGCTGGCGAATCGCGAACATCATCTGTATTCGGCTTGAACGCTAATCCCCATATGGCAATCGTTTTCCCTTTCAGCTCGCCGTTAAATATCGTCTCCAGCCTGCGAATCACATTAAACCGCTGATCGCGATTCACTTCTACGACTGAACGAAGCAGCTTGAATTCATAGTCGACATGACCCGCGATTTGAATAAGCGCGCTTGTATCCTTCGGAAAGCAAGAGCCCCCATAACCRATCCCGGCATTCAAGAAGGAAGGCCCAATTCGCTTATCGTAGCCCATTCCTTCTGCCACCCGCGTCACGTCCGCCCCGACCTTTTCACAAATGTTAGCAATCTCGTTAATAAACGAAATTTTAGTTGCTAGAAACGCATTTGACGCATATTTAATCATTTCCGCACTGCGAATATCCGTTACGACGATATGTTCAGTCAGCTTCTGATGCAGCTTAGTGATCGTATCAGCGGCACTTTGGTTATCGGCTCCAATGATGATTCGATCTGGATACAGCGTATCCTTAATAGCCGATCCCTCTCGTAAAAACTCTGGCAACGATATGCTGTCAAAGCTCTCGCTCGTAAAGGAGCGTATCAGCTTACCTAGTCGTTCATTGGTTCCAACAGGCACGGTGCTCTTTACTGCTATTATTTTGTAGCCGTTCATCGCTTCCGCAATTTCAATTGCCGCTTGGTCAATATAAGCAAGATTGGCTTCACCGCTTGGCAATGGAGGTGTTCCAACTGCAAGAATGATAATATCTGATTGACGCACAGCTCCAGTTAAATCAGTTGTAAATGAGAGCTTCCCTGCCTGCCTGCTAGCTGCTGCCAGCTCCTTTAAACCAGGCTCGTAGATGGGAATATCTCCGGCATTCAGCATGTCAATCTTGCCAGGATCCTTATCCACGCAGATGACACGGTTGCCAAGCTCCGCGTAGCAGACACCCGATACGAGCCCTACGTAGCCCGTTCCGATAACCGTAATGTTCATTCTCATCTCTCCTTATCGAATTACATTCCTTTATACGGAACAGAGCTGCATAATCTCGTCCCAATCAAAAGCGAGCCGCACGATGTCTTCTTCTATAAGCTCCGACCCGGTCTGAACCTCAATGATGTCCATTTCCGTTTCCGCGCGCAGGCTATGTCTACTATTTTTGGATATAACCAATACATCGCCGGACTTTACCGGGAAGTGCTTGCCATTCAAAGCCATTTCCCCTTCACCTGAGACAACCGTCCAAACCTCATCCCTGAGCTGATGGTACTGGTAGCTTAGATTTTGGCCTGGCGTAACACATATTCGTTTGGTCAGCACTTCTTTGCCATCCGGATATTTCAAGTAATCCAGTACTCGGTAACGTCCCCAGCGCCTTTCCTCATACATCGGGCGTTGATCCGAATGCTTCATAACCTCCTTGATCATCGGACTTGATGCTTTTTCCGAAACCAAAATCCCATCTGGGCTTGCCGCTACGATAACATTGCTTAAATTAAGCAGCGTTATCGGTATATCGAGCTCATTGATGACATGAGTGTTAGTCGATTCGCCTGCTATAATTCCTTTACCGATCAGCGGAGTTTCAATTTCTTCGGTCAATGTATTCCACGTGCCAAGGTCCTTCCAATCTCCCTCATAAGGCAATGCCACAATGTGATTGGATTTCTCTACAATTTCATAGTCAAAGCTATTTTTCGGAAGCCTTCCATACTGCTTCAGCATTTCATCGTATTGAATGGGAAAATCATTCGCGATTAATATGTTAATAAGAAAATCGAGCTTAAATGCAAACACGCCGCAGTTCCAAAGCGCCGCCTGCTCGATCATCGCTGCTGCTTCCTCTTCTGGAGGCTTTTCCCTAAAGCTGTGTACATTCATGTAAGTCGATTCGACCTCCGTACCGTTTATAGCATCCGGTACGATATATCCGTATTTCTCAGAAGGGAAGGTTGGTTTCACCCCCATCAGCGCTAAATCTGCACCCGAATCATTCAATACATACTCAAGCTCCTTCGTCTTATGGAAGAACGATTCTTCTACATAGGGATCTACTGGCATAACGACAACCGTTTCATTCAAGCTAACGCCTTGTACCGAATATAAATAAGTAGCAGCTAGCGCGATCGCAGGAAAGGTATCTCTCCTCTCCGGTTCTACGATAATCTCAATCTCGCTGCCAAGCTGGCTGTGGATCATTTCGACCTGCGGCTTACTCGTGGCGATATACGCATGGTCACGCAAGCCCGCTGCGCTAATTTGAGACCATACCCGTTGAACCATCGATTCTCGCTCGCCTTCTGCATTTTTTAATACTTTCAAAAACTGCTTGGAACGCGACTCGTTTGACAATGGCCACAGACGTTTGCCTGAGCCTCCCGAAAGAAGAACAATTTTCATCGAGTAGCCTCCTTTTTCACGACTAATTGAGCGGATTTGACTGTGCTTGTCCACGTATTATAGTAATTGGAATTTTTGCCGTACGAATTATCGAGCAATGTATTGGGCTTGTCCATCAAGCAGGATAAGATATGACCGTGCAGCCTTGATG